>JAGXLP010000074.1 GCA_018334615.1 Candidatus Bipolaricaulota bacterium | reverse complement strand
TGATATACGGTGGATTGATAACTTTCTTTCCCACTTTTCACCCCCTTTATCCTTGAGGCGGGCGGAGATACTGTGCGGAAATGGTTTGACAAGTTAAGAGTTAGACGTTATACTAGATTCAGTTAAGATAAAGCAGAAAGTCAATTGTGAACTGGTTTTGGGCGAGAATTACTAGCTGATAGGTTTTGCCAGTTGATCTCAGATCAGGCCGTTTTTTTTCACGAACTATTTTTCTCGCTTGATTAAATATTTAATTTTCTATTTTTAATTTCTTTTTATACCACAAGGAGGTATATAACAATGAAATGGGGCGGAACTTCTAACAAAGCAGGCGAAAAGGTGACAAAAATGGTTGGTAAAGCATTTGGCGTACGAGGTCTTTCTATTCTGGTAGCTATTGCCGCTTTTGCACTTCTGATTGGTGCAAGTCATAAGTGGGTTTTTTGAAGCTTTAACTTTTATTGATTAACGATTCATCAGACATTATTGCATTGGGGGTGAGGTGTTAATATAGTTAACATAATTAAGAATATTTGGCCTTAATCACACTTTCCCGAGTATTGCCTTCAAGAGGGGTTCAATTGTCGTTTAAAGCAAAATGTTTTTTTTGGCTCGTTGTAACGTCCGGAGTAATTTTAGGATATTTGTATTTTCCTAGAGTAGATTATTTTACTGAACACTTCACTTTAATACTTCCTCTCTTAGCTTTTTCTTTCTTTGCTGAGATTTACGAGATAGACATATTACCTGACCATGCTGTTTCTGCATCTGCTGCAGTATATTTAGGCGCTATCTTTGTTGGTGGGGTCCCTCTCGCCCTGGCTGTTTGTTTGCCAGCTATTTTCCTATCTGAGGTTGTCGTTAGGAGTATGGGTTTTTGGGAAAGTGACCAAATCTCAATCTCATTGTGTCTAGAAAGGATTGCGTTTAATACTGCCCAGATTCTCTCGTCAGTTGCCGTATCTGGGTTGGCGTTTGAGTTAATTGGGGGACGTACTCCTGCTGCGTTTAACGCAATTTCTGATTATGGCCCACCTTTTATAACCTTTTTCTTATATATTATTTTAAATGTCTCCTTAGTTTCGGCAATTGTTTCACTTTCAGAAGGTGAAAACTTTTTACATCAATTAAAGTTCAGCTTGAAAAGTTTACATATTCAAGTTCTTTCTCTCGGCGTTTTATCAATTCTAATTGCCGTAACTTATGAAAGCTCTACCTGGAATCTGTTATTGATAGCAGTACTGCTTTTGCTCGTCAATACCTCTTTGAAGAACTATATTAACCTCAAACGGCAGGCCAAACGGACGTTCGAAAAAATAATGGACCTTCTCGGCAAGAGAGACCCTTACACCCATGAGCACTCCGAATCTGTAGGAGATCTCACGGAAGCTATAGCTGACCAAATGAAAATTAATCCTGATAGAAAGGAGGATATCGTTTCCGCGGCCCGAGTACACGACATCGGGAAGCTGGGTATTCCGGATGACGTTTTGCTTAAGAAAGGAAGTTTAAACGAAGAGGAATGGGATACGATGGAGGAGCATCCGGTCCTAGGGGCGGATATCCTGAGTGGATTAGCCATCTACGAGAACTCCGTAGATGTCGTAAGGCATGAGCACGAACGTTGGGACGGGAGTGGTTATCCGGATGGGCTTAGTGGAGAGGAAATTCCTCTTGGCTCCAGGATAGTGGCCGTTGCCGACGTATGGAATGCATTGACTACGAAGAGGCCCTATAGAGGCCCGTTATCGAAAGAGGAGGCCCGAGAAGAAATTAAAGAAATGGGGGGAGAGAAACTGGATCAAGAGGTCGTAGATGCCTTGTTGCAAGTGCTTGATTCGGGTTGGGAGAGAGGCGAGGCAGGTTAGGTAATGCTATTACTCTGGGGTGTTGTTCTGGGCGTGGCGGTCGGGTTTATCCGGGGTGGTACAGTAGCTAACCTGGAAAAGTTGCGTCTCCGTTTCCTCTGGTTGGTTCCCATATCTCTCGTCATTCAGCTATTGATTTTCCCCCTGTTTTCGGAGCAACCGATTATCGCTTTTGGGACGGAGTTCTTTCATCTCTTTTCTTACGCGATTTTGGCCATCTTTGTCCTTATAAACTTGCAGATCTGGGGGATACCGTTGATGGGGGCGGGAATGGGTCTAAATCTTCTCGTAATAACGCTTAATGGGGGGTTTATGCCCGCATCGGTGGATAGCTTAATTAAGGCTGGAGAATACAGGGTGGCGTCTAATTTGATTCATAAGGGAACTTATGGTAATGTAATCAATATGAATGATTCGACGGTTTTAAATTCTCTTGGAGATTGGTTATATCTACCGCGAGAAATTCCACTTTCAACCGCTTTTAGCCTTGGTGACCTGCTTATATTGATAGGGCTTGTCTTCTTTTTTGGAATGGGGATGGTCAAAAAAGAGCCTACCTGATAAACCGAAACAAAGAGGGCCAGGTTTCCCTTGCCCGTGCTGATTCGAACAGCAACCTTGACCGGTTTGGGGAAAATTGACGCTTCCAAGGAGGCTGAGGAGCGTTACAAACCCTGAACCGTCGGGCTATGAACCCTAACTTGTGGTTGACACCAAGCCTCGGACTTCCCGGCGCCGCTCCGGGACTTTACCCTCTTCAATTTACGCGGCGTTCGGTATATCATTAGAAAAACATTATGATATGGTTATAAACTTTTTGTGAAGAATATATCCCCTGAATTCGAAACCATAAAAAATAAAAAAACTTCAAAACAATCCATACTTCCAAAGACCATAAATTTAGGGGATTATAATTTATCGGCCTGACACGTTCAAGGGCAAATGAAAGCGCTTAATACCTATAGTTCGAATATAGTGACGCCTTCTCCCCCTTCCGACGGCGGTGGTCCATAACACTTCTCAACCAGATTTGAAGATCTAAGGTGGTTTCGGATGTTTCTCCTGAGCGTACCTGTGCCCTTGCCGTGGAGTATGCGACCTTTTGTCCTGTCGGCGCGAATAAGTCTGTCTAGGTATTTATCAACCTCTCGTAGGGCTTCTCTGACGTTCATTCCCCGAACATTTATCTCGAGTTCTGCCGGCTCGGATCCCTTGCTGTAGTTGACGCGGGGTTTAGCTTCTGCTCTTTCTTCTCCTTTCTTGGAGTATGGTTGAAGATCGGAGAGCTCGGTGGTTAAGTTGATTCCGTTGACCTTTACTACTATCTTTTTCTCTTCATTTATTCGGACGACCTCACCTTTTTGATCGGCGCTTTTTACCCAGACCGGGTCTCCGGGACTTATTTCATCTAGCTCCAATGGTTTCTCTCGATTATCATGCTGAATTTCTTCTCTTCCCTGGGAAATGGTTTCTTCTAACTTCTGAATCTTTTTTAGCCTCTTTCTGGCCTTTTCTTCGTTTGCATCCCTGGCGTCGGCAATTGCTCCCTCGATTTCTTTTTTGGCTTTTTCGATAAAACCGTCGAGTTCCCTCAATTCCGCGCTGAGGGCATTTTTTTGATCCGATTTAAGCTTCTCCAGTTTTTCTTCGTACTTTTTCTTTGTTTTCTTTGCTTTGGCCAGTTTTTCGTCGATTTCCCGGCCCTTTTCCCTTAATTTTCTTCTTTCCGTGACGAGGTCTTTGATTATATTTTCTGCCTGAATTTTTCCTTCATCGAGGAAGCTTTCCGCTTTGGAAATTATTTCATCCGATAGCCCGAGACGAGAGGCGATTATAAACGCGTTGCTCTTACCGGGTACCCCTTCCAGAATATGATAGGTTGGAACGAGTTCTTCCGGATCGAAGTCGACCGAGAAGGTGGCAAGCCGGGGATGGTTGAATGAAAAGTTCTTAATTGCGGTGTAATGGGTGGTAACGCTAAATCTCGCCTCTGCTTCCAGTAAAGTCTCCAGTATGGATAAGCCCAGAGCCGCTCCCTCCTCCGGGTCCGTTCCCGCCCCGAGTTCGTCCAGTAGCACCAGGCTTTTCGAGTCAATCTCTTCAAGAATATCTACTATGTTTCCCATGTGGGAAGAAAAGGTCGATAGGCTCTGTTCTATGCTTTGTTCGTCTCCGATGTCACTGAAGACGTGGTGATAGGTTTCGAGCTCGCTATCCTCGGATGCGGGTATCGGGATTCCCGACTGAACCATCAACGAGAAGAGACCTATGGTTTTTAACGTTACCGTCTTTCCACCGGTGTTAGGACCGGTAATTGTCGCACCCTGCTCGGTCCTTCCAAACTTTATGGTTACTGGAACTACTTCCTCCTGGTCCAGCAATGGGTGGCGGGCTTCTATCAGGGATAGTCCGTCGTTTGACGTAAGTTTTGGGATTGTACAGGAGTACTCCCGGGCAAAGCGTGCTCGAGCATATATGGAATCCAGTTCGCGAAGAGCCCGCTGGTTTTGCTTTAACTTTCCTTTGTGGTGTTTAAATAAGTCCGTTAATTCGTTCCTGATTCTCTTTTTCTCTTCCAGTATTTCCGAGGTCAGGTCTTTTAGTTTATTGTTCAGTTTTACGGCTGAGGACGGTTCGGCAAAAAGGGTTCTTCCGGAGTTCGAGCTCCCGTGAATCACGCAATCGACCCTTTCTTTGGCCGAGCTGATTAGCGGTACGACCAGCCTATTTGATTTTTGTACGACCACGTTATCCTGAATAAGGTTTCCGTGATTATTGATAAAGTTTTTAAGCCTGGATTTGACGTCTTCTTCTACTTCTCTTTTTTCCTTGATCAAATTGAACAGGCGGGTGGTTGCAGTATCGCGAATCTCTGCGCGTCTGTTTATTTTTGACTTTATCTCTGTCTGGAGGTCCTCTAGACCGTTGATTCTTTCTGCTAATGCGGCGAGACCTGACTCCTTTTCTGGATACTGATCGAGAATGTACTCTTTTGCTTCCTGGCCAACGCTCAGGGTATTATTGATCTCCAGGAAATCGGAAGGTTCCAGGGGTGGATGCTCCTGCGCCTGCTGTATTAACGGGGTAAATTTGATCATATCCCCGAGCTTAAACCGTTCCGGCCCTTCCAATAAATCCTGACATTCTTCTACCCTGGCCAGTTCCTCTTCTATTTCCTCCCGGTCGGAACTTGGGTTTAACTCCTCAATTTCCGCTTCCCCGAGGGGCGAAACGGAAAAACCCTTCACGATATTTTTCAGTTTTCCGAATTCCAGGTCTCGATACGTTCTTTGATTGGTTATTTCTCCGTTCATTTTAGCCTTCTCGTGATTCAGCAGGTGAGTGGTTGTGGCTGAGAATTTTTGCTTGGAAAATCAGGACCCATTTCCCCATTTTATGATCTTTAACCCGACCTCGGCAGTTCCGGAATCGATTATTCCAAGCTTTTCTGCCGCCCTTCGGGATAGATCGATTATTCTGTCTTTGATAAACGGTCCTCGATCATTGATTCTGACCACGACTTTGTTGCCCGAGGTAAGGTCGACCACCTCTACCTTCGTATTGAAGGGAAGACTTTTATGGGCTGCGGTCATTTTATTTGGATCGAATATTTCACCGTTTGCGGTCGGATTCCCCCGAAAATTGGGGCCGTACCAGCTGGCGATTCCTGTTTGATAAAAACCCGACTCGGGGCTACTTGTCAAACCTATGATTATCCCTACCGCGATTAATGAAATCCCGAGCAGTAGGTAAATTTTTGGCATTAACTCCTCCGTCAATGTATTTTTGCCCGTTGATTGACGTTCGGTTCGCCATTTTGGTACGGGCCTTTTGGTTCAGCCGAAGTATGGTTTCCTGAATTAACCGGTAAAAGAACCTTCGCCACAGTTAGTTGGTTCATGAAAATTAGGGTTGAGTGTGTTAAGAGTTCGTCAGGTCCTCAAGATACTCCTCGATGTCATTTAGCCCGTAAATGGTTCTCCCGACCTCGTAGTCTTCCAGCCAGGCCTCCTTAACCGTTTCGTCTCGCCTGACTTCCACGTCTTCGATCCCCAGGCTTGAAATCATCGTTTCTGCCTCGCCTTCAATCTGCCTGTTCTTTACCCGGAATAAAAATCTCTGTAAGCCCATTATTTAACCACACCTCACTCGCTTGTAGGTCTGAATTGTAGTTTTAGAAGCATATGAAATCGGTTTAAGATCGACTGCAACGTTTGTTACCA
>JAGXLP010000004.1 GCA_018334615.1 Candidatus Bipolaricaulota bacterium | reverse complement strand
AGAGGTACTTCTGGCCAGTGGCCCAACCGAACAGATAACGCCATCCGGTGTCGGCGTTGTCTGGGTAAAGACCGTCAACGAATTGGACAATCTACTCACCACCGAAGCCCCGGACTACGATTTGATCCTGATGGTCGGTTCGGCTTCGGACTGGGGCCCAATGGCTGGTTCCGATTTAACCGAGGAAGAAAAGACAAAAAAGCTCGACCTCGGTATTCCGGAAACTCCAGACTTGACGGGAAAATTAGGTAAATTGAAATCCGAGGACCAGCTTCTAGTCGAATTCGCTACCGAAACCGGGGACGAGAGGCCATCTACCGATAGGTTAACGGAACACAATATCGACGCTGTATTCTGTTATCCGAATACAGCTATCCCCCAAAGTACTAATTCGGAGTCCGTTTCCGGATCACTCCTGTTTAACTCGGACAAAGAAATACGACTCCAGGCTCAGGATGAATCAATGTTATCCAGGGCGGTATTGAAAGAAATTGGAGAAGAATATTTCAATTAGATACCATCAATCTCGGTTCTAAAATCTCATTGATAATCTAGTTAATTATGCCTCATTGGTTATTACTTAGCCCACATCAACCTCATATTGGATTTTTGCCCCGGAACTTCCTAATATTTTTTGTCAACCTGTCCCCCTAACTCGGGACTTGGTTATGTGTTGTATTATTGACAATCTGGTCTGGTCAATATCAATAACTGACCAGCAGCGACCGAAATACGCGCCGAGATTTTTTAGTTCTCTACAAGGAGGTAAAAATGAAATATGAACTTGACTCCATCAATTTGAAAGAAATTATTGGCTACTCCATCCAATCAGAGGAAAAATCAAAACAATTTTACAAAAAGTTCGTCGAGACAGGGAAAGGCAAACTTGTAGTAGAAAGGTTCAGAACCCTCATGGACGAGGAACAACTTCACAAAGAGACCTTGCTCGAGTTACACGAGAAGCTTTACGGGAATAGAAATTACGATATCCCAGATAATGATAATCTTCCTCCCCACGAAGACTTTGAAAGCCTTCGTCAAGTCGAAAACCTCATAGATGCCTTAGAAAAAGCAATCACCAACGAGAACAACGCAATCAGGATTTACGAGTATGTGGCAGGAGAATACGAGGAGTATTCTGATCTGTTTCACTACCTTGCCGCTATGGAACACGGGCACTACGAATCGCTAAAACGGGAAAAGGGGCTGTACGAAAGAGGCGCAGAAACAACTGGCCAAGATGAGTTCTCAGGGGGAATTTGGAAAAACCTGGGATTGGAAGGTTTCTAGCCCCGGCAATCCGGCTCTTAATACCATGAGTCGGCCCCGGTTTGATTAATAATAAAACTGGGAAGCGATTCTTGTCCTAATTTTGAAGGGTTAGGTTACTCGTATGGTCTCTTTTCCACCCAGGAGGTAGTTGAAGGCGAGAAAACCGCACGGTTTAACCAAGATCAAAAACGTCTCCCCCAATTACCAAACAGAAGGGTAAGAAACGAGCTTCTGTTCTGTTTCAATAATTCACCTGTAAATTTGTCGGTTTCTTCTTGTGAAAGGCGCTTCGTTCCTTCCTGGAATCCTTTTTCGAGTTCCCCGATATTCTCTTTGTTTTTTACTCTGATAGTGTAGATATCAGCTCCGTGCTCTTTACCCTCTTCCATTTCGTTCCAGACGAGAAAGGTATATTTATTCTCAATTGCCATCCCAACGACGACGTCACACCCGTGAACAATTGATTTCAGGTCGTCTTTCAGGCCATATTCGGTTGGATTGACTATCTCGTCAGGGTCGAGAACCTCATCAATTATCTCCACACAGGTGGTCTCAGTCCGGGTTCTGAAGGTAAACGTTGGATGACTAAAATATACTCTCATCGTACCTACCTATCTTCACCTTCTTCATTATTTATCCCCATAAAGTCGACGTGTTGGCCCTCCTCTGTTTCTACTCCCTCCTCCTTCGTCTTTTCTACTTTCTCTTCTGCAAAGTCGGTCATAAACTCGTCGAACCCTCTGTAAATCGCTATTACACCGAAAACGGTAAAAATGGCGGCGGGGATTGCAAGCCATCTAAACGGCTGATAGGAAAATTGGATCCGGTATTCGTAATCGTAACTATCTTCACCGGAAACCAACTTAAAATAACTTACCTCTTCGTCTATTTCAACCGTGTTGCTCCCGTCACCACTCAGGGAGACCTTCTGAACGAGCTCCCTATTATCATCAAGGAGTGCCGCCTCCGCGGATGTCGATACTGTCTCATTGTCAACTTTTAGATTCAATTTACCTTCATTTTCCGGTCTCCTTTTCTCAATTCCCACGGTTTCCTCGGGGTCGACACTTCCTTCTTGAGAAAAGGTACCAGTCTTGTTATAAACAGCGGAAAAGGCAAGAATCAACGCCAAAAGGAGCAGGATCGCACCAAATAACATCCTCATATTACCGGATAAGACTTCCCATATACTTGGCGCTTCGCGGTTCATCTCTCCTTCCTTTCAGAAAAGGGATACCTCAGGTAGGTTTATCCACCGAAATGCTAATTAAGGAACTTCCCCTGCAAAGTGGCAGGCGACTTCCCTGCCCTCGACTTCTCTTAACTCAGGTTCTTCTTTCTTACATACATCCTGAGCGTAAGGGCATCTCGGGTGGAATCGACATCCGGGGGGTACATTTGTGGCATCTGGCACTTCGCCAGTAATCGGAAGCTCCTTGATTACCTCAACCATTTCCGGTTTTGGCTCCGGTACGGCTTTTAACAGAGCTTGTGAGTAAGGATGCAGAGGATCATCAAGAACGGTTGCTACTTCCCCTTTTTCGACGAATTTACCCAGATACATTACGGATATGGAGTCGGAAAAGAACCTTGAAGTCGATATGTCGTGGGTAATGTAAAGATAGGTCAGGTTCTCCTCTTCCATCAGATCTTTCATCAGGTTAAGCAACTCGGCCCGGACGGAAACGTCCAGCATTGATGTAGGCTCATCAGCCACAATGAAATCCGGATTCAGGATTAGTGCACGGGCTATTGCGACTCTCTGCTTCTGTCCACCGGAAAGCATGTGAGGATATCTATCGATGAACTCCTCGGCCGGGGTCAATTGAACTTCCTCGAGTGCATTCATTATGATCTTTCTTCTTTCTTCGTAACTGCCTCCGGTTCCGTGTATATCCATCGGCTCTTCCAGTGTATTGAAAGCGGTAAACCTGGGATCCATGGAGGAAAACGGATCCTGAAATATCATCTGTGTGGTCCTTCGGTAAGCCTTTAGTTCACCCGAACCGCTAAGTTCCGTAACGTCCTTTCCTTCCATAATTAGCTTACCGTCCGTGGCGTCCAGTAGTCTCATTACTACCTTTCCGAGAGTGGTCTTGCCACAACCAGATTCCCCGACGACTGCCATCGCGTTTTTCCGAGGTATTTGAAAATTCACTTCGTCCACTGCTTTGACCTGTTTTGTCTGGCTTCCGAGCATCCTACTGAAGAAGGACTGACTCACGGTATAGTACTTCTTGAGATTTTCAGCTTCCAGAACGGCGTTCATGCTCTCACCTCCCCTCACGTAACCTCGCCCGCGAAGTGACAGGCGACCTTCCTTCCCTCGACTTGTCTGGGTTCCGGGACTTTTTTCTGACAGACTTCTTCCGCGTAAGTACATCGGGGATGGAATCTGCATCCTGAAGGAGGATCAACTAGGTTTGGCGGAGCGCCCGGGATTCTTTCCAGCCTTTCCACATCCTTGTGGATCCTCGGGATCGAAGCCAAGAGCTTTTCGGTATAAGGATGCTTCGGGTTGTTATATATCTTGTCAGCGTCCCCAAGTTCGGCAAACTTTCCGGCATACATTATCGAGAGCTTGTTCGAAACCTCCGAGAGAATGCTAAGATCGTGTGTAATAAAAATCATCGATATCCCCAGTTCCTTTTTAAGCCCCTTAAGCAGGTTCATTATCTGTGCTTCAACGACTACGTCCAGCGATGTAGTAGGTTCATCAGCAATCAACACAGTGGGCGTCAGTAGTAGAGATGTCGCTATAATCACTCTCTGTTTTTGCCCCCCGCTCAATTCATGGGGGTATCTTGTAAATATTTCTTTATCCAGCCCTACCTCCCTGAGGATGCTCTCACACTTCTCCCTGGCCTCGTCTCCGGTAATCCCCTGATGGTAATGTAATGGCTCCTTCATTTGATGCCCGACAGTGTAAACAGGGGTCAATATGTCCATTGCCCCCTGGAAAACCATCGAAATACGCTTCCACCTTACCTTATTTCTGGTCTCCGTTTCGGATAGCTGAACAGCATTTATGCCGTCGATATTTACCTCTCCCTCGACCACCCGTCCAGGAGGCTGAACCTGATTAATCAGGGAAAAAGCCATCGTACTCTTCCCACAGCCGCTCTCACCGGCTACGCCCAACGATTCCCCCTCGGCGAGATCAAAACTGGCGTCGTCCAGAGCCTGGACCTCGCCCTTTCTTGTGAAGTAATGAGTAGTCAAGTTCCGTACATCGAGAACAGGATTAGCCATTATTCTCCTCCTAACAGTCCTATTCCTGCTTCATTTTCGGGTTAACTATCCTTTCAACAGCCATGCCGGCCGATATGAAGCCAAACCCCAGCAGCGTGATCCCTAGTCCGGGCAGCAGGACCCACCACCACATGCCACGAATAGTCGCTCCTGCGCTATTTGCCTCACTGAGCATGGTCCCCCAGGTTACTACCGTGGGGTCACCGAGGCCAAGCACGTGCAACCCGGCAGCAGCTATTATCGCCATGGGAACCATCAACGCTGCCTCCGCAAAGGCGTAAGGAAGCATCTGAGGGATCATGTGGCCGCGAATAATCCTGGCACCACTGGCACCCAGAGCTTCACCTGCTTCCACGTATGTATTTTGCCTGATCTGGAGCCCCCGGGCTCTAATGGTCTTGGCGATGCCTCTCCAATAGAGAAGGGTCATGATAAATATTACGAACCAGATACTCCGCCCCCATATAGTCGCTACAATAACCAGTATCGGCAGTGTCGGTATCCCCATAATAATCTCGTTCAGCCGCTGCATCAGCTCATCGACCCATCCACCGTAGTACGCACTTGTCATGCCGAATATCAGGGCAATAATCACTGTGCCAATTGCCACGGACAAACCAAGGATGAACCCCCACCTGGCGCCCCAGAGCCAGCCCCGGGCAATATCGTGACCGCTACCATCAGTTCCCATCAGGCCATAAACCCGGCCCATGAATATCCCTCTCGAGCTCGTAAGCTCCGTTCCCGTACCAACCAGCAGTAATTCTATCTTGTATTCGCCATTTAGCGGCTCCGTCCTGGACAACATTCCGTCCTGAGTTTTAGCGAACGCCGTCCGGGTTACATCTATCTCGCTCGGGCCGGGAACCGAACCCTCTTCGTATTGTTTTGCGAACCTGTAGACCTTCCGTCTCTGCTGGTTCCCTCCAAACAGACTCAACCTTGTTTCGAAGGTATAGCCGGATTCACCTTCAGTTCCCTGTATAGACTTCGTTGCCAGCTGGAGCCTCTCGTCATCTGGCCGGATAAGACTAGCTATCAGTGTTGGCGCCTTGTCCTCGTATTTACCATTAACGTAAAAAACTACATCTTTTGGAGGTAAGTCCTCGCTGAACTGGTAATCGTAAACCATCGTGGTAATTACGGACTCACTAGAAGTGCTCGAGGGTTCGTTCTTTATCTGGTGGGTCGCCTTATTCGTGCCAGAGAAGTAGTTCATCCAAAAAGGGGGGGCACCGCTGGGCAGGTCCTTCCACCTGTCGACGTTGTCCCACTTCTGGTTCGTGTCCGGGGCGAGGGAAGGTGATAGAAGGGCAAAAATAAGCATGGTAATTATCAAACCCAGACCAATCATTCCCGTCGTTTCGCCCCTGTACTCCCTGAATACACTCAAAAAACCCCTGAATAGGCCCTTTAACTTTTTCAAAATCACTCTTATCACCTAACTCATAGACCGTGAGGTACCGACTTCCACCCTGGGATCAAGCAGTCCGTAAAGAAGATCAGCTACCAGGTAGCCAAAGATATACATTGCCGAAGTGATAAACATCACACCCATAACCACCGGGGTATCGTTCTGGAGGATCGCTATCCTTGTCAACAAGCCAATTCCAGGCCAATTAAATACAACTTCGGTAATCATTGCCCCGCCTATCGACATCAACAGTGACAGTAACGCCGAAGTTACGACCGGGGGAGCCGCCGTCCGGAGAGTATGACCATAGATTACCTTGCGCTCCGGCACTCCCTTCGCCCTGGCTGCCATTATATAGTCGTCCTGAAGAACGTCGGTAACTATATTTCTCGTCACCCAGGCTCTTGCACCAAAGATGTTAAATACGATCGTCGCCAGCGGCAGTGCTA
Source organism: Candidatus Bipolaricaulota bacterium (assembly GCA_018334615.1). Classification (GTDB taxonomy): domain Bacteria; phylum Bipolaricaulota; class Bipolaricaulia; order M55B111; family M55B111; genus JAGXLP01. The sequence continues at coordinate 18,822 of JAGXLP010000004.1, read as the reverse complement.
GCCTGTAAAGAACTCCAAGGTAGTAATCCAGACCGGTAGTCTGAGGTAGTGGCATAGCCGTAGAAGGGAACCAGCCGAGCTGATAGGCAAAAACCAATATGGCCAGCATCCCGAGCCACCACATGGGCATACTGGAAGAAGTCATGCCGAAAATCGATAAGAACCTGTCCAACTTACCACCAGCCACCTGAGCTGCCTTCAAACCAACCACAAGACCCAGGAAAACATAAATCACCGCGGCAGTCGTAAAGAGAAGAATCGTCCTCGGTAGCCTCGACATAATTATATCCATTACCTGTCTGCTTCCACTGGGTGCCGTCATCATGTAGGATTTCCCGAAATCAAGCGTCATCCTGTCCCAGGCGTCCATAAATATCCTCTTCCAGACTGGCTGGTTTAGCCCCCATCTATTCCTTAATTTCTCTATTTCATTTTCCCTCCACTCCTTCAACTCTTCATCGGATAGCTGCTGAAGCTCAGGGCTATTGCGTACCCTTCCAGTAACCGTCTGTCGGATTCTTGTTTGTAGCTGCTCCTCCGAAACGCTGTTAAATAAAGCGGAGAAGATAAGTATTACTATACCCAGGACAATCAAAGCTTGAAAAGTCCTGAATACGAGGTACTTCACCCTCGCTGGCATTTCTTTTTCCCCCTTGACAATAACAAATTAGCCAAGCAAAAATCCTCGCTTGGTTGCTTTAGTGTTTATCTTCCGGTATTAACCGGATTCAGAAAAGTGCAAAATCCCCCTACTTCTTCCGCTCCCCGCCGGCAAAGAGCAACTTAACTAAACCAAGTGACCCCTTCCCCAAAAAAATTACTTTAAAAAAATAACCCAGGAGAAAGGAAAAATCAAACAAATAAACTCTTAATTGAGATCATTTCAGTCAAGCGCCTAAACTCTTTCTTCTTGACCCCATTTCTTATTGTGGTGAAATATAATATTATAATATTCGATTCGATCCCGTTTGGTAGGAGTTTTGAGGAATCTTCAACCCGACTCTAAGAAAAAAGTAAACCAGGATGGGGTTCAAGCTCAACCCCAACCCCACCCTGGTTAGAGCGTCCAACTAGTTTACTTTGGGTTCAATAAGTTAAACTTACCCAATTAATTAAACCAGGACTATGGTGAACGTAGATTCTTGTGTGGATGCTTCCTGACCTGGCAGGTGGCCGACGACTTTGACCTCGTAGGCTCCCGGGTCAAGATTTACGGTAGCGTCGGCTGGCATCGTTGCCTGGAACACTCCTGGTTCCGAAAGTTTTGCCTGTTCCGTGTGAAGTAACTCTCCATCCGATAACAACCTAATTTCGACGTTCCCTTCTTCTGCAGGAGCGGATTTTTCAGTCGGATAGGACTGCGTCTTTTCCGCTTCTACGCTGATCGTGAAGTTAGAGCCTCGGGGCGTATTAGTAGGAACCTGGATGTTACCGAACGTCAGGCTGACAAATTTCAGGTTCTTACTCCAGTAATCCCAACTGTATGGGTATTCCGGATTCTCGACGACCTGGTCAAACCGTTCAAAGTTCATAACCTTGTTCTGGGCGTCGTAGTTAGTCAGCACGAACGTTCCCTGACTGGTGAAGAAGTGGCCATACTCGTCGTAGAAGTTAACTATACTGTCCACTTCCTCGGCTAACTCTTCCTCGGTAATCGGCGCCGGAGAGTTATTTTCTTCCTTGAGATAAGGAGGAACATTGAAGTTCTCCTTCATACTCTCCAGCTTTGCCTTGTAATCCTGCCCCTGACTTTCACTGATAAAGTGGACCCACTGAGAGTCTTCGGTCTCTTCCCAGGTATAGGAGGCTCCCAGAACGGGTGAAGGTTCCTCGGAGGCGACCAGTTCGCCTGCAGCGTAATTTACTTCCCACGGTTTACCGATGCCAACGTTATAATACATGCCGATCATGGGATCTGATGGGAAGGTGTAGTCGCCGTAAACGGTGAACTTCCCGTCCCCATGCCAGACGACACCATGTATCTTTTCGTACCAAGGTCTGTTCTGACCACCAAAACCACTGTTGTACTTTGGATCTCCTTCCCCGTCCTGATAGGACCATTCCTTGTCAAATGCCCATGAGGCAATCAGGTCCGTGTCATCCATCATGTGGCCGTCGTGGAACTTGGAGTACTTCCACTGATACGTGGCGCTGGTAGCTGCCATAGTGCCAGCTTCAACTTTCTTCCATTTCTCGTCTTTAGTATCGTAGTATACTGCATCATCAGGAACTTCCAAATTAGCCTGAAGCTCTTTGGTTCCATCCCCATCTTCATCCGTATACTCATAGTCTTTTTCTATATTCGTCCATTCACTACGCATGGGTCTACTCAGACCGGTCTGCGGGTCGGGAAAGCTGGAAGGATCCTGCAACAGTCTCACTAATCTCATTGTATAGGTGTCCGTCGACCCACCGATATAGTTCCAGTTATCCATGAACAGGTTGCCCTGGCTGGCATATTCTGCGGCATTCAGGACGCCATCCGTCGTTTTAATGGTTCTAGCTGTCCAGATGCTGGACCATCCAATCTTTCCGTCAGGTATAAAGGAGGTGACCGACTCTTTATTGTAAGGATAGAAGTTGAATGTAGTGGTCAGGAAAACTCTGACGCTTTGTTCGATACCAAGGTCGATGCAGTTCTGAAAAGTTTCCCAGTACTCCTTTTCCGTTGAGAGTTCTCCTTGGCTTATTTTTTTACCATACTTATTCAGTTCTTCATTCTTGTACTTCCAGGCGGTTTCGCCGGCAAATCCACCCGGTAAATAGCCGTAGAAAGGAGCGTACATCTGGAAGGCACTGAACCTCTCAAAGTAGGAATTGCCAGAAGCTCCCCATGCACCTGTATAGACATGCCATTTAAGTTCCTTGGGGTCTGAGTACCAGGCAGTTGAGATGGCTTTCCTTCTGTCCCATTGTTTCCTCTCAGGCTTGAAACCGACTTTTTCCAGTTGATCGCAGTAGTACTGACCTATCTCTTTCCTTTCGTCCTCGACTCTGATCATGACTATCGGGCTAATCTTACTAAATTCATCCTCATTGGGACCCTTATATGCCCACCAATAGCCTGCGGGGGAGTTGTCGGCTTCTATCTTCTTTAATTCTCCCTTGAGTTCGGGATCTTCCATGGCGGATTCCATAGCATCCGTAATCATCGTCTTTGCCTTCTCGAAATCCCCTGTCGGGGTTATACCGTGATCAGCAACCACCGGCTGGACGTACTGATCGTACGCTGACATGCTTTTCACTACCGAGGTAGGCCTAACTGCCGCGTAGCCGTTATATATTTCCTCGACGATCTTCTGTCTGTCCACCAGCCAGTTCGTTGCATAGCGGAATTCTTTAATTGAAAAAGGGTTAAATTTCCTTTGGCCACCCACTTCACAAGTGTATTTGGCAGAAGCTGCCGGGTTGAAGTAAAGGTTATTATACAAACCGGCACTACTGAGCCTGCCAATTTTCTCCCGCATGCTTTCGGATATTCCTTCGAACAGTTTACCTGGAACTCCCTGCAGGAATACATCCAGGGTGCCTTCAGCAGTGTCACCAATACCTGTAGATCGGCTCGTCCTCACTTCTAGTTTGATCTCTTTTACCAATTCACCTTCTTCCTGGGCTAAAACAGCCGTAAAAGCACCTAGAACTAGTAGAAAGGATAAAGCTAGGACAATTAGACTTTTAAAATTATAATTCATTTTACCCTCCTTAAATCATCGCAATTTTTGTTCGGGTTGAGAAAAAGCCGTCAGACCGACCAAAACTTTCAAAAACTTCAGAAAAAAGTCCTTCCTAACTCTCTAAATTACTCCACTAAATAACTACCCGTGATTCTACCACCTCCTTTCCGGGGACTGAAAAACCAGCCTTTTTCTTGCAGAAATACCATATTATTTTTTCTAAGCTAGGTTATTAACAAGGAAAGCTTCCCTCCTAAAATCATTCCCTAACCTCGGAGTTTATGACTTTATGATAAACAAACCAGTAATATATTTCAAATTAAACCATCCGGATAAACCTGAAGGACTTTACGAATCGAAAAACCAGGTGACTGGAATTCGATCACCGATTGAAGATCTTAACCGAGTGTGGATTGGTCAAGCTGTCAAGCTATATAATTTGAAGGGGTTCACTCCTGCTTTCGAAGTTCAACTTTTAGGAAGAAACTAACAGGTTGGGTTGAAAATATCCTTGCTGCCGAACAAACTAACTAAAGATAACTTCCTGACAAATTATCTAATTCACCAAAGGAAAGATTCTGGGGACAAAACGATAAATCTGGGGTATAAAAATGCTAACAATTATCTACTTTATGGTTTATTATCTGGGCTTACCCTTAATATTACTCTACTTTTACTTGAGATTTAGATCTCAAAGAGAGTTCATCAGTTTCTTTGAAAACCTGGATAACAGAGAATGCAAAGAAAACAAGGAGAAAAGAGAACAAGCCGAGAACAAACGTTACTGGCTCAAGATAATTTTTGTAGTCATTTTGATTGTGTTTCTCTCGTCCTGGCACCTGGTTACTTCTGAACTTGCGGATATCAGGATGAGGACCGAAATAGAGTTCGGATTTGGGGGGGTATACACGGAGAACCCAGTCGTAGTATCACTGGGGCCGACTTACGACGTAAGTAAGGTAATCGAGATCATGAAAAGCAAAAAGGAACGATGGCTACCTGGCAAGGTGAAGGAAGTGGTAGATTTAGAGAGCCTAACTAACTTCAAAGGGATAATTGCTGTTTACCGAACTTACGATCAGAGGTATATTATCACCTATACTTACCTTTCACCTTATCCCCTTATTAAAAGTTTCGGATTTAAGTACGTCAAAACTGACGACGACCAGTTAAAGATAATTAAGAAGGACAAGAGGACGATTTTCTACCCGCTATCCCCCGGAATAGTCGACAAAACTGCAAAATTACTGAGCTAAACTCTATTTGGACTCTTCAACTTCGTTGTCACCCAAGAACATATCTACTAAGAGGAGCGAAATCTCGTAAAGCACTATCAGAGGAATCGCCATAAATACCTGAGAAAAGATGTCAGTTGGAGTTATAAATGCCGCTGTGGTGAAAGCGATAATCACCACGTATTTTCTGTTCTTTCGCAGTGTAGAAGGTTTTACAAATCCCAGCCTTACCATTAGGTAAATCTGTAATGGTACTTCAAATACCAACCCCATAGTGAAGGACAACAGGGTTGCAAACGTGATATAGTTTCTTACGGAGAAGTTGGCTACTACATTTTCCCCTCCTACTCCGGCTAGGAACCTTACGGAATAGGGAAGTCCGATGACTACAGCCGACGCGACGCCAAGGTAAAATAAAAAGCCTCCCGCGAGAAAACCAAGCTTGAATAGTCTTGCTTCGTTCTCGTACAGTGCGGGTAGCACGAACTTCCAGGCTTGATATAAAAGCCAGGGGGTGGAAAGTATTAAACCCGTTATGATAGCTAGTTTCAGGTAGGTTAGGAATGCTTCCGTGGGGTGAAGGTAAATTAACGATTCTTCCTGGCTTGCCCGGAGTAAGAAATCTAGGAGCCTATTTCGGAAAAAATAGGCTAAACCACCAAAAACAACTACTACAACGAGGGAGCTAACTATCCTGCCCCTTAACTCCTCGAGGTGCTCCCCAAGTGGTCGTTCTTCGTCTTTCATTCAGAGTTCAGGAACGGTTAACTGGATTCTTCCTGTTCTTCGTCTTCTTCTTGACCTTCCCCGGAACTCCTGTCCGAATCCCTGTTACCGGTTTCCGTATCTACATCGATTGCTTCCTGTGTTTCCTCGTACTGATCCTGAATCTTTTGTTTTTCTTTGTTGAACTCCCTAACTCCTTTCCCGAGGGAGCGGGCCAAATCGGGGAGCTTTTCCCCGCCAAATATGACGAGAATAATTACCAGGATGATTATTAATTCAGTTGGTCCCAGTCCAAACATAGATCAATTACACCTCCAAGTTTTTGCAAACCAATATTAACGCATTTCCCGTTAAAATGTAATGCCACCAGTGTTCAAAACTAACCTACCTTTACAGCTAAATTAGTCGGATTCAGCGATCCAGGCTAAAATTATCGACAGCCCGTACAGTAAGAGCAAAGGACCCCAGAGAAACATCTGGGTAATCGGGTCGGGAGGAGTAAGGATAGCAGCTAAAATAGCTGCCCCCACAAGTGCTATCCTCCACTGCCGGGTTAATGTCTCTCTTCGAATTATTCCCAATCTGGCTAGGCCAAACGAGATCACCGGCATTTCGAACACCAAACCGAAGATGAGCGTAAACACCATAACAAAAGAAGCGTAGTTTCCGACAGTGAACATAGGCTGGAGGTTTGCCCCACTAATCCCCTTCAAGAAGTCAATGGCAAAAGGCAATACCCCCAGGGTGGCAAAGGCGGCACCGGCATAGAAAAACAGGCTACCAAAACAGAATAGCCAAAATATAAAACCACCGCTAAACCGCTTGCTTCTGGAAAGGAAAGGGGAAAAAATTCGAATAAGCTGATAGAGAATAAAGGGAACTGTAATCAAAACGCCCACAAAAAGGGATAGCTTAATGTAGGTAAAAAACGCTTCCGTCGGATGGATAAAGATCAGTTCTTTATCCGTAAGTGGCCGCTGTATAAAACTGAGCACGCGTTCCCTAAAGACATAGGCAAATATGGAAAAAGCAATTATTACGAGAAGGCTCCTTATAAGCCGTCCCCTGAGATCCTCCGTTTTATCCAGAAGGTCACTAATTAAGCTATTTGCCACGGCAGTTACCAATTCCGGTCGGTTGGGAAATTCACTCGCTCAATCATTCAACTTTTCCTCTAGCTCTTCCTCGTCCATATCAAGGGCGGAAGCTATGTCTTTTTTGTCGACCTCGCCGTCAACCTTTTTTGCCAGATCCAACAATCCCTCTCTAGTTACCTGTTCGTCAAGCCACCTATCGATTTCCGACTTCTTGATTTTGACCTGCCCGTTCAAATTCATGGCGGACAGCTCACCCTTGTCTATAAGCTCCCTAACACCTTCTACGTTCAATCCCGTATAACGTGCCACGTCCGTAACTTTTAAATAAGCCTCAACTTTGCTCATAATATCACCCAGAATATAATACTCATTTTTAAATAGCTCGTGGGACTTCAGTTGTCCCGAAATAACCGGGAATAATAGCTTATAACTTATCCGTATCTATCTTCCATCTAGTTCCTTCCTCCCGGTCCTTTATCACCACACCTATTTCTTTTAACTCCGACCTGATCCTGTCGGCAAGCTCCCAGTGCTGGTCATCTCTGAGTTCATTTCGTACATTCAGAAGTAGTTCAAGAAACTCTTCTTCCAGCCCTCTTAGAGTGTCCTCGCCTCCTCCCTGGAACAGTCCGAGAGGGGAGGCCAGTTTTCGTATCGTGTCTTTCGCCTTTTTCAGTAAGAAAAGATCTCCACCCGAACTCTTTTCACGGAACTTATTTCCCTCATTTACAAGGTCAAAGATAACTCCCAGTCCTCCGGGAGTATTGAAGTCTTTATCCACTTCCTCCACAAATCTCGACTCCGCGGATTCGATAAACCGACTGAACTCCTTTCCTTCTTCCGTATTGGGTGTTTGTCCGCCAGTTTCCTGGGTTTCAATCTCATCAACGGTATTAAAAAATTCGTAGACTTTTTTCACTGCACTTTCGGCATCGCTCAAATTCTTCTCACTAAAGTTGAGCGGTTTGCGATAGTGGGTAGAGAAGTAGAAATACCTGACCGTCTCCTTCCCAAAATCATCCAGGACATTCCGTGCGTACTCAAAATTTCCCAGGGACTTCGACATCTTATCCCCTTCATACCTGAGGAGCCCATTATGAACCCAGTAACGAGAAAACTGCTCTCCGGTTCGAGCTTCCGATTGAGCGATTTCATTCTCGTGGTGAGGGAATATCAGGTCCTGTCCACCCGCGTGGATGTCTATCGTCTCACCAAGCGTCTGCTGGGCCATTACCGAACACTCAATGTGCCAGCCCGGCCTACCTCTGCCCCACGGACTATCCCATCCGGGTTCCTCGGGGTCTGAGCTTTTCCACAGGGCGAAATCCAGGGGGTCTTCCTTCCTCTCATCTACTTCTACCCTCGAGCCACTTTTTAGATCATCGACGGAGCGGCCAGACAGTTTCCCGTATTCGTCGAACTCTTTCACTCTGAAGTAGACATCTCCATCAACCTCGTAGCCGTACCCTTTCTCGACCAGGGCTTCCACGTGTTCGATGATGTCCGGAATGTATTCGGTAACCCTCGACTTATTGTCGGCCTCTCTTACACCTAATCTGTTCAAGTCCTCAAAGTAGGCATCCGCATATTTACGAGCCAGGGCGTTCGGCTCGATCCCTTCTTCTTCGGCTCGGTTGATGATTTTGTCGTCAAGATCGGTGACATTTTGAGTAAATTCAACCTCGTAACCCTTGAATTCCAGATAGCGCCTGAGACCGTCGAAGACGATAAATGGCCTGGCGTTTCCGATATGGAAATAATCGTAAACGGTTGGGCCACAACTGTAAAACCGTACCTTACCCTTCTCCAGCGGCTCGAACTCCTCCGTTTTCCCAGTCAAAGTGTTATGAAGTTTTAGCATGATTTGGTTCACCCTCTCCTAAACCATATAACTAATAAAGAATCGCTAAATTTAATCCCAATTTAAACCACTTTGCCCCTGTTTATTCTCTTTAATGCAAAAGTTGCCGAAAGAAGGTCATGTAAAATTAAATTGAGCCCAAACAGTATAAGCATGGGGCTATACAATGACAAGCAGGGAGGGCAAATCAGCCATAGAAGCGCAGCTAACACAACTGGCAAACCAGGAAATAATCGCTTATATTTGATCGAATCTCATGAAATATATCAAGGGGAAAAGATGACCCGGAAAAATTTACCAAATAAGCTGACGATATTTCGGATTATTTCCGTCCCTTTCGTAATTTTCCTGCTCCTAATCGATAGGAACGTCCCGGCTCTGGCGCTCTTCCTTTTCTCTTCTATAACGGACTTTGTCGACGGCTACCTGGCAAGAAAAAGCGATCAGATCAGCCCATTCGGCAAGTTTGCCGACCCGATCGCAGACAAACTGCTGGTCGCAGGCGTTCTTATAACCTTCATCCAGCTGGGTGAACTTACGGCCATACCGGTTGTAATCATTATAGCTCGAGGTTTTCTGGTTACCGGAGTACGGCTTCTGGGGTCCAAGGCTGGTAAAGTAATCTCGGCAAGCTGGCTCGGGAAAGTAAAAACGATCTCCCATATCAGTCTGATTATCGCTATTATGCTGAACGCAGAGTTTGACTTCACCTGGTTAAATATGGCAATACCATCGCTGGTATATTTCGCGGTGACTACCGCTGTGGTGTCCGGAGTTGACTATCTCTATCGGAACAGAAAGTTAATCAAGGAAAGTTTTTCAGGATAGAACAAAGCTAGGTTTTTTTCAGCTTTTCCAGGGAGAAATCCCGATCCATCCAGAGATCGTCAAGGTCGTAAAATAACCTGACTTCCTCGTTAAATATGTGAACCATTATCTCCCCGTAATCAAGTACAGCCCAGGACCCGGTGTCCAACCCTTCTTTATGCAGGGGGTCTACTTTGTACTTTTCCTCGATTTCCTCGGCAATCGCCCGTACGTGTTTTGGATTGGTCCCGTTTGCCAAAACAAAAAAGCTCGTGGCCAGCGTGTGATCCCTCATATCCAGTACCCTGATCCGCTCGCCTCTTTTATCCTCGATAATATCCAGCAAACTTCGCAGGTCTTCGCTTTCCTCGATATCAGGAGACAAAACCTGTCGACCCCTTCCCCATGATCAATAAAAGGTTAGTTCCATCGGGCAAATTGACGCCAGCACCCTCGAGAGCCCTCATTGTTTCCTGAAAGTCATCAACGTAAACCCTCTTCAGTTCGAAGTCCAGCTCCCGAGCAACTTCACCGCTTAGTTCCCTGCCGTTCTCGTTTAAACTTACCAGATAGCTAGTTTCGTAGTCGAACCGATCCGCGTTGTCGGTTCCGGTCACGGAAAACCCTAAGTTAACGAGCTTATCGCGAGCATTCCGGGCAAGGTAGGCAGAACCTTCACCGTTCAAAACATATACATTGGCATCGGCCTTTCCGGTTAAGCTCAAACCATTTATTTCCTGAGCGACTGCAGTTCTGGTCTCTACAATTTGGGGTAACAGAACCGCTTTATTATCTACCCGTGTCGGTTTACCGGAAATTGTGGCCATATCGAAATCACCGATACTCAAATTCTGAAGAGCTTTACCGAGGTCATACATATCCATCAAAGAAAGGTTGGTTTTCATGTACTTGCGCCCGGTATTTATCAAGTTTTTTACCTGAGACCAGCCCTCGACTGTGACTCCTCCCTGTAACAGAGCCTTCAGGAACTTTTGCTGTCGGTTAATTCTTTGAAAGTCACTCTGATTGCCGCGATATCTGACGTAACCCATAGCTTCTTCTCCGTTCAATGTCTGGGTTCCCGGCTCAATGTCAATATCCAAGTTCCCGGCCTCGTCGGTATACTGTAACCTTTCCTCGACCGTTATCTGAACTCCTCCCAGAAGATCTACTATCTCCTTAAATCCCTCATAATCCACTACCATGTGAAAGTTGATCGGGACTCCAAGGAAATTAGATACCATCTCTGTAGCTAACTTGGCTCCATTTATCGGGTAAGCAGCGTTAACACGGCGGAACTTGCCATCGGGGTATTTTAGGTAAAGGTCTCTTGGGATAGACATCAAGCTGGCGGTGCCACCCTCGGAGTCGATGCTGGCAAGCATCATAGTATCGGTGCGGCGGGCCGAGGCTCCCTCTATGTGGTCCAGGCCAAGCACGAGGATATTTACTCTCTCTCCCCGGTCGACTATTTCTTTTACATTACGCTGATTGAGTAAATATACCCCGATCCCCGATCCCACTACCAGTACAATTAAAACTACCGAAATCAATATTTTCCATTTCATCTCAACATCAAGCTTAACATAACGCATAATTCCCAGCAAGTCAAGGATTTAGTTGAATACTGACACCGCTTTGAATAAAGGGTGTTTTGGGTCTATAATAAGGTGAAATGGAAGATAACTATGTTAAGCTGGCTAAAAAAGCAGTAAGGAAGGCTGTAACAGGAGATGTCGTCGAGGAAATCCAGAAGCTAAAGGCGGAACTACCACAAGTTTCCAGGGGAGTTTTTGTCACTCTGAAGAAAAGCAACCACGAACTGAGGGGTTGTATCGGCACTTATACTCCTGTAACGGAGACGGTTGGCGATGAAATACTTAGAAATGCCTCCTCGGCTGCCCTGGAAGACCCCAGGTTCCCCCCGGTAAAGCCGGTTGAACTGGAAGAAATAACCTTATCAGTGGACATCCTGACCGAGCCGGAAACCTGTAAGGCGGAAGACCTGGATCCGGATAAATACGGTGTTATAGTTAAAAAAGGCTCCAGATCGGGGCTGCTTCTGCCAGACCTGGACGGGGTGGATTCCGTGGAGGAACAAATTGATATCGCCAAGAAAAAAGCCGGCATTCCCCCTGTAGACGAGAATTTTGTCACCAAACGGTTCGAAGTAGAAAGACACGAGGGAGAGAAGCCCATTGGAAACTGACCCCACCTTACCCTTAACCTGCATTTAAACCTATTGCTATCATGGGCACAAAAGTAGCTTTCTATACTTTAGGCTGTAAATCCAACCAGTACGATACAGAGATAATGAAAGAGGCCATTCGGGATAAAGAACCTTACGGGATCGTACCGTTCGAGGATAATCCGGATATTTACGTTATAAACACCTGTAGCGTCACCAAAGGAGCTGACAGAAAATCACGAAAATATATTCGGAGAGCTGGCAGACAATCAGGCCTGGTCCTGGTAACAGGATGCTATACAACCCTGGATTCGAAGGCAATTGCCGATATCGACGGAGTAGATATGATATTTCTCAACTCCCACAAGTACAAATTTTCCAAGGTCCTGGATATGGCGGAATCCGGCCAACGAGGAGAGATCGGGGGGAGCAAAATAAGCAATTGGAACCTCGACAACAAAACCATTTCAAGGGACAGTAGCCACACCCGGGGGTTCGTGAAGATTCAAGATGGTTGCAGTAATTCCTGTACCTTTTGCAAGGTCCACTATCTGCGGGGTCCGACAAGGAGTAAATCTCCATCAAAGGTTCTCGAGGAAGTACGTGAATTAGGTAAGAACGGTTTCAGGGAAATAGTACTGACCGGGATCAACCTGGCCGAATACAGGAGTGAAGGGTTGAAGCTTCCGGACTTAATGGATAAGCTTTCCGGGTTGAAAACTACTACCAGAATAAGACTCAGCTCCATCAACCCCGAGGGGATAACGGAACCTCTGGTAAACCTCTTTAGCCGCTCGGAAAAAATGTGTCCTTATTTTCACATTCCTTTACAGTCGGGATCCAACAGTATATTGAATTCCATGAACAGGAGTTATTCGAGGGAATACTATCTGAATAAGATTGATCTAATCAAAAACAAAATACCTGGCTCGACTTTTGGAACTGACTTGATGGTTGGTTTTCCCGGTGAAAGTAAGGAAGACTTCGAGCTAACAAAGGACCTGGTAAAACAGGTTGGGTTTTCTAACATTCATGTCTTCCGTTATTCACCACGAGATAAAACTCCGGCCTCGAAATACGAACCCAGGGTTGATTCTTCGGTAAAAAACCAAAGGGCAGAGGAATTGAGGTCCCTCGCTGCCTCGGTAAGCAAAGAGGAACGGAATACGTTCAAAGGGGAAGAACTAGAGATGATTCTGGAAGAACCAAGCAATAAAGTAAAGGGATGGAGAGGTTACTCCAGGACCTATTTAGATCTACACCTGCCGGAAAGATACGGTCCGGATGGCATAGAACCGGGAGATACGTTAAAAGTAAAGATAACCGAAGTAAACGAAGACTTCTGCCTCGCCAAATACACACGGGAGCCAAACGGAACGAGCAAGAGAAGCAAGGATACTAAGGTACTTGAAAGTCAAGAACCCTGCCCCAAGAAACAGGGCTTGTAGAAAATCATTGAGATAGAACTATGGACATGAAAAGCGAAAATTGACCCAGCACTCAATTGAGGAGATCAACTTGGTTACTAACAAGGTACGAATTCCACTTTTGTTTAGCCTAGGTATATATGTTTACCATAACTTGACCAAGCACCATATCTCAATTGAGTGCTGGACAAAAACCAGCCGATTCAAACCCGCAGCAAGCTGCGGGGCTTTCTCGGCAATTTTTGGTACGGGAGAACACCAATAAGGAGTGAGATAAAATCAGTAACGAACAAACAATCGAGAGGGAATTGACACTGAGAGATCACGATCAAACAGTCACATTACTTGGGCAATACAACAAGAATTTAAACTACATTCGTGAGAACTTTGACGCTCGGATAATAGTCAGAGACGGGGTAATAAAGATAAAAGGGGAAGAGTCGGAAGTAAAAGAAGCCCGCGCTCTTTTCGACGAGTTGTTGGAAATGATAGACGACGGACAATCACCAAAATTTGAAGAGGTGAAAAAGCTGACCCAGATGGTCAAAGGCGGGGAACAAGATAAGCTGAAGGGAGTACTTTCTGACGTCATTCAGACTACCTACTGGGGTGAACAGATCAAACCTAAATCAATCAACCAGAAAGAATACGTAGAGGCAATCAGAGAAAAAGATATCGTATTCTGTATCGGTCCGGCGGGAACCGGTAAAACATATCTCGCAGTGGCCATGGGAATCGAATTTTTAAAGAAGGGAAAGGTCAAGAGGATGATCCTTACCCGACCTGCAGTCGAAGCAGGAGAAGAACTGGGTTTTCTTCCGGGAGATATGCAGGCAAAAGTCAACCCTTACCTCCGCCCCCTTTACGACGCGATTTACGACATGGTCCCGGGTGAGGAGTTCGAAAGACTGAAGGAAGAAGGAAGAATTGAAATCGCCCCTCTCGCTTTTATGCGGGGAAGAACGTTAAACAATTCTTTCGTAATACTGGACGAGGCCCAGAACACGACTTCCACTCAACTTAAAATGTTCCTCACCAGACTTGGCTTCGATTCAAAAGCGGTTATTACGGGCGACATAACTCAAATTGATTTACAGAACGATGCTTCCGGGTTAAGCCACGACCGAAAATTCCTGGAGGATATTCCCGGAATCGAGTTTATCTACCTGGATAAAACCGATGTCGTCCGGCACGATCTGGTAAAGAAGATTATAGAGGCATACGAACAAGAAAAGGGATAGTTCAAATCCAAGGTGAATTTTGAAAATGTCTATTGAGTCTCCGGCAAGCGAAAAAGTAAAAAGGTTCCTGTTTTCCATCGTTTACCTCCTTCTTATCGCGTTTTTGTTTACCTTCAATTTTAAATTCGAGGATCCTTTCTTTACTTTCCTTTCCTGGAAGCATGCACTTGCTAACGGCATTGTAATAGCCATTAGCGCGGTGGCCATTGCTTCTTATATTTCTATCAGGAAGAAAAATATAACTGAAAATTACAGAAGGTTATTTTTCCTCACAGGGGGGGTTCTTTTTCTTCTTCTGACGATAAAGGGATCCGCCTTAGTTTCTCTCTACCTCGTTCCGGTAGCTTTTATCACTTCTTTATTTGCGATATTTATTGACTTTGAGACAGCCCTGAGCATTAATATTTTCCTTGCCCTTGCAGTCGGTCTCCAACCCGGTGTTTCAGGGACAATGGGCCCTCCTATCGTTGCCTTTCTTGGAGGTCTGGTAGGTATACTCGAGGCAAGGGAAATCAGGCGAATCTCGGACCTTACTAAAATCGGCCTATCGGTTGGCCTGGTAAACGTAATAATTGTTTTCGCATTTCGGTTTCCCACACTTTCTTCTCCCTTCATCATTAACCTGGATTTGCCTAACTACGGATGGGCGGCGCTCAACGGGCTAATCAGCGCGCTATTTATTGCGGCAGCGGTACCGTTCGCGGAAAGAATTACTCAGACCACAAGTCCCATTGGGCTCATGGAATTGCTTAACCCTTCACACCCGCTTTTAGAAAGGCTCCGTTCGGAGACACCGGGCACCTATCACCACAGCCAAAATATCGCCAGTTTGGGCGAAAACGCAGCCCGAGCCATCGGAGCAGATGCATTGTTAACGAAAGTAGGTGGATACTACCATGACATAGGAAAGATGGTCCGCCCCGAATTCTTCATAGAAAATCAGTCCGGAGAGTCAAATCCACATAACGACCTTACCCCCTCAATGAGCAAGATCGTGCTCACCTCTCATATAAAACAGGGTATCGACCTGGGAAAGAGGTACGGATTGAGGGACGATGTACTAAGGTTCATCCCCACTCATCACGGCACTGGCTTAATAAGATATTTTTACCTTAAAGCCTTGAGGGAAGGAAGAGACGAGGTTGAATTTCCCGAAGCAGACTTTCGCTATGAGGGCAGGCTGCCGCAGACAAAGGAGACTTCCATCATAGCTCTAGCCGATCCTGTGGAGGCGGCTTCTCACACCCTGGAAGACAGAGGGGAAGAAGTAAAGGAGATGGTAAACGAACAGATAGACTCAAAGTTAGAGGACGGACAATTAGATTACAGCCCCCTCACTATGGGTGATATAGCTAAGATCAAACAGGCATTTACCGAGACCCTCAGGGCCATGGATCAGCGTAGAGTGAAAAACTATCCGTCCAGAAAGGGAAAAGAATTCGAGGTAAAGGAACTTGAACAAGAAGGAGGTTAAACGGGAGACAGAAAGACCATTTAACAAGTGGTAAGCTATGCCCTCAATCTCTCAAACCATTTCTTCTCCCTGACGCCCAGATACTTTGCGGCCCCTTCGATATCTTCCAAAGCAGCTGCAAGAAAGACCCTGTCACCCGCTTTAATTGTCCGATTACCGCGGGGAATAATAAATTCTTCTTTCCGATAGATCCCCGCTATGACACAGTCCTCCGGGAATTTCTCGTCCTGGGTAATCTTTGCTATAGTTTCTCCGGCACCCCTTGAATCTTCCGGAACGGAAACGATAACTATCGAGGCTTCACCCCCGCCAAGAGTGGCGACTCGCTGTAGTTTGGGCTGTTCTATTTCCATGGTAAATTGATCCAGGTAGAGGTCTACGATATTAATGACGTCCGTAACTCCCGCTGCCCGATAAGCTTCCTCGTATTTTGTGTTTCTCATCCTGGCAAAGATCCTCGTGGCGCCAAAATTATCCGCCAGCAGGGAAAAGGTCAGGTTGTCCGCGTCCCGGCGCATCGTCCCCACCACCACATCGGCTCTACCAACTTTTGCTTCTTCCAGTACGTCTACGTTTGTTGCATCTCCATTGATTGAGACCGCACCGTACTCCTGGTAAACCCTGTTACATACCTCTTCATCGATATCAACTACCACCACGTCGTGCTTATTATCGACCAATCGTTTGGTCAGACCCCTACCTACCAATCCAGCACCAGCTATAACAACGTACATATCTACCTCCAGACCTTTCTACTAAATAACAAAAGTATGGGTAAAATTTCAAGCCTACCTGCCAACATACCAATCGTATATGTAATTTTAATTATTGGATGAAGACTCGCCCACTCTTTCAACGGGACGTAACTGGGTCCTATATTACCGAGGGCTGAAAACATCCCAGAAACAGCGGCCAGAGGGGAGAGATCGGAAAAGAAAGCCGCAATCATTCCCCCACCAAGGATAAAAACCACCCAGGCAAAAAACAGGGTCGAAATTCTACCGATTTCTTCCTGTGGCACCCTTTCGCCATCGACTATCAACGGACTCACGGCCCTGGAAGGATTGACGGTCTTTTTGACCTGGTTCTTCACTGCCTTCCAAAGTACTCCAACTCGGAAGACTTTCAATCCTCCTCCGGTGGAACCAACCATTCCACCCACTACCATCAAAAAGAGGAAGATCTGCTTGGACATCGCGGGAAAGAAACTCCCTCCAATATCCTTCGTCCCAAACCCCGTCGTCGTCAACAAAGATACGACCTGAAACAAAGAAGTCCTAAATGCATTCAGGACTTCTCCGAACCCGTGAGCGTGCAGGTGGTCAAAGAAGACCAGCAGGGTTGCTCCAGCTATAATCTTCCAGAACAGCTTTATCTCCATACTGTTCCAGAGGGAAGAGATTCTTCCCCGCAAGACCCTGTAGTGAACGACGAAACTTATACCACCCAGAGTCATCCCCGCAACCAACGTATACTCGATCAGCCGGTAATTACCGAAACCGGCCTGGCGGAAATAGTCAATGCTCGCATCGTGGGTAGAAAATCCCCCCGTAGAGAGTGTAGTTAGCGCATGGTTGAGAGAGTCAAACCAGCCGACCCCTTCCGCCAATAGGATTACCGCAACTACCGCGGTGAACAACGAATAAATAGACCACAAAATCTTCAATGTACTAAACAAACCGGGTGCCGGTCTCTCTGAAATCACTTTATGACTTTCCGCGCCAAACAATTTATGCGAAGCTTCTCCCTTAAAAACCAACACTGAAAACAGAGTTAATATTCCCAATCCTCCTACCCACTGAGTCAACGATCGCCAAAATAGCAAGGTCTTGGGCAACTTATCCAGACCTGTCAGCAAAGTAATTCCAGTAGTGGTAAAACCGCTGGTCGCCTCGAAAAAAGCGTCAATAAACCCCACTCTCAGCCCCACCGTAAAAGGTAAAGCACCGATCGCCGAGATAATAAACCAACCCAGAACAACTACGATTATAGCTCCGTTCCCCGATATTGGTTTAAGCTTTATCGAACGATTTAGCAAACCGCCTAGAGAAAGGGAGATGACCGAGGGGATAAGAAAAGGTAAAATGGTGGTGAAGGAAAACCCTGTGTCGGAAAGAAAGGGAACGAGAATCAACGGCAGGGGTATGATAAAGCCGTAAACCCAGAGTAACGTTCCAAGATAGCGCAACCTTATTAACCAGCTATCCCTCCTCATTCTCGATATCTCCCTTTCTTCAACATACTCTTTTGCTCCTCACAAATAAATCCGTTGATCATACTAAACGTTCAAGGTCCTCCGGCGTAAAAGGTCCGCCATGAGATGAATATATCCTCTTTGGTCCCGCGGATAAGACTCTTTTTATACTATCTTTTACTGACGGCAAATCTTCGGCAAATATTGGTAAGCTTGCTCTCCCGAAGACGATAAATTTCCCCATAATAAGGTCACCGACTACTGCTATTCCGTTCTCCGACACTACCGATAAGGAACCGAAGGTATGACCCGGTGTATGAATTATCTCTCCATCAATCCCGAAGCACTTCAAGCTTACGCTACTCTGTTTGATCCTGTCAGGCTCGTCCTCGGGCAGGGGAAACTTTTTGTCAGTCGCAAATGGTTTCAACAATCTCCCGGTAAACCTGGCCGGGGTGGTCGGGGCGTCTTTTCCTTCACTCAAAACCTGGGAATCCCTTTCGTGGATTACTACTTTAGCAGACAAAGCTTTGGTCAATTCAGCAACACCTCCTACGTGGTCCCGGTGACCGTGAGTCAATACTATCAGGGAAACATCTTTCAATCTGTATCCCAACGTCTGAACTTTTTCTACGATTTTTCCGCCGTCACCAGGGTTTCCCGCATCAACCAGGATAAGGTCACTTCCGTTTCCCACGAGCAGAAAACTCTTAACGGTCCCCAACCTAATAGGTATGACCTCCAATTTTACTCCCCCTTATTTTTACATAAATGTTTACACCGCAACTTTAGAACAGGCTTGGAAAAATTTTAACCTCCGCGTTAGTTCAACTGTATAGTCAATTACCCCATAGTATCTACGGGGCTTGAAAAAACACATTAACAACAGGACCTTTAA
>JAGXLP010000073.1 GCA_018334615.1 Candidatus Bipolaricaulota bacterium | reverse complement strand
GCAAACCTGTCAGAGATAACTATACTTCCTCTATTCAATTCAGGGATGATTTTCTCCCTGATTAGCTGCGCCCGGGAAACTTCGTAAAGCAGTAACTCGCTCAGGGGGTCTATCCTGAGCCCCTTATCGTCAAGCAACAAATCCCTCACCTTCCGGCCAAGTGGAGTTCCACCCGGCTCTTCGACTTTAATTACGGAAAAACCTCTTTCCTTCAGGCATTCAGCGAGCAAGCTGACCTGAGTCGTCGTACCCGAACCGTCCAGTCCTTCAAATACAATCAGCTTACCATTTCCTTTAGCTTGCAATTAACTTCGGCCCTCCCGCTAGGACGAAAATAATTAGCCCGGAACCGCATACAATAGCCACATCCGCAGGGTTAAACACTGGCATCCGCCAAATATGTATAAAATCGATTACCGCGCCCCATAATATTCTGTCCAGTAAGTTTCCGACTGAACCACCCAGGATAAGTGCAAGGCCCACGTTCGTGAGATCACGGCGAAGGCTCGAAAAAAACAATAAATAGACGATCAACCCGATGGCCAGTAGCGTTACGATCAGAAATATAAATCCCTTTCTGGGGAAAAGTCCGAACGCTCCTCCCGTGTTCCTGACGTATTTGAAAGAGAAGAAGCCATCTCGGAATAGGATCGGAGCTCCTCTCCGATAACCAGATACGACAAGTAACTTACTCACCCTGTCCAACAAAAAGACTCCCAGAGCAATGGAAAGATAGTGAAAATTTCCCACTTTACCTCCGACCTTAGCTCCATATAGACAGTCGACTTATTCGAGCGTTTTCCTTCAGGTTCAGCCCGGAAGGGTTCACGTACAGAACCGGTCTTTTCTCGGGCTTACCGGTAAAAACTATCCCCGCGTGAAAAGAACCACCCTCCGTAAGTCGCTCCAGAGGAACGATGATTCCTAATCCCTCGGTCACGTTTATTTCTTCGTTAAAATCAATTATATAAATACCTCCTTCCAGGTTCCACCAGCCGTACTTATCGTCTTCCGATTTTTTCGCGGGAGCGAGCTTCTCAATTTTCCCCCGGTCTTCTTCACCGCCACCGAAGTCCAGATTGGTGGGAGACGTGGACCTGGCAACGCCGTTCACCGTGAGATCTACCCCGTTATCCGAAAGCTGCGTTTCGTCGTGAATAATTCCTTCGACGTATTTTTTTGACTTCTTCCCAGAGAGAAACATCTATATCACCCCAGAAAAGTATGGGGAAAGCGATCTCGACCTTCAATCGAGCTACCAGGACCCAGATACAGAAACAACCTCCACTGGAATAACTAAAGGTTATAATTTACCATCTAACCAACCGGAGGGAAAACCATGTGTCTTGCCATTCCAGGTGAAGTTCTTTCAGTTGATGAGGGTCTGGCCACGGTCGACGTCGGGGGAGTAGAACAGGAAGCCAGGTTGGATACCCTTACAGAAGAAGTGAAAGAGGGAGACTATCTCCTGATTCATACAGGTTTTGCAATTCAAAAACTTCCTCCAGAAGAGGCTGAAGAAACCCTAAAAGTTTTCGACGAGCTAATCGAGGAAAATAAGAAGCTGGAGGAAGAAGGTGAAGTTTAAGTTCAAGGACCAGCAGCGAGCGAAGGAGCTAACCCGAATAATCCAACGGGAAGTTCCGGACAGGCGGGTAAAGATAGTTCACGTCTGCGGCACACATGAAGTAGCCATTACCGAGAACGGGATACGGAGTTTGCTCCCCGATCAAATTGATATTCGTGAAGGTCCTGGTTGCCCCGTATGTGTAACCCCAACAAAGGATCTTGACGCGGCGGTAAAGTTAGCCGAAAGCGGGGTTATCGTAACTGCGTTCGGAGATATGATGAACGTTCCCGGAACGGAGAAGTCTCTCAAGGAAGTTAAGTCCGAGGGAGCTGACGTCAGGTTGGTTTACAGCGTTAGCGAGGCGATTAAAATCGCGGGGAATACGGATAAACAAGTCGTTTTTCACAGCGTAGGATTCGAGACGACTACTCCCATGACTGCCGCAGTACTTTCAGATAATCCACCCGATAATTTTAGCATATTACCGAGCAACAAGCTGATTCCGCCGGCGATGGAAAGCCTGCTCGAGTTACCCAGGAACAATATCGACGGATTTATAGCGCCCGGCCACGTGTCCACTATAATCGGAGTAAAACCGTACGAAGGAATTGCCCAATCTTACGATGTCCCCATTGTAGTAGGGGGGTTCGAGCCTCTGGACATACTTTACGCTCTTGCTCTCATTCTTAAACAGGTTTCTAATAATGATCCAAAAGCCGAAAATGGATATACCCGGGCCGTGGACTACGAAGGAAACGAGAAATCCCGAGAACTTATCAAAAAGGTATTCAGAAAAACGGACAGCACCTGGCGGGGTATCGGGGAAATTCCAGCTTCCGGATTAACGCTAAAACCCGCTTACGAGAAGTGGAATGCCCGGGACAGATTCGACATAGATCCAGAAACTGGAGAAGAAGTACTTCCGAACTGTCTCTGCCCTCAGGTAATAACCGCCAGAGCTACACCGGACCAGTGCGACCTGTTTAAGAAAAAGTGTACTCCGAGTAGCCCATATGGTCCATGTATGGTAGGCGAAGAGGCAATGTGCAATATCTGGTACCGCTACGGAGGAAGGCCAAAATTATGAATAACGACACGGAAGAAACCATCCAGCTCACTCATGGTGCCGGAGGGCAGGTGATGGACCGGTTAATTGGCGACCACGTCCTCACGACCTTTACCAAGAAACAAGCAGGAGAGATAGGGCTGGACCAGCTGGACGATGGGGCAACAATAGATCTAGAAAGCGGCAGTACTCTCGTGCTCACTACCGATAGCCATATCGTAAAACCCCTGTTTTTTCCTGGGGGAGATATCGGCAGGCTAGCCGTCTGCGGGACGGTAAACGACCTGGCCGTAATGGGAGCCAATCCCGTTGCTTTGACTTCCAGCCTGATTATCGAGGAGGGGTTTTCGACGTCAACACTGGATCGGGTACTGGGTTCCATGGAAAAATCAAGCAAGGAAGCAAATGTTCCGATAATAACCGGCGACACCAAAGTGATGGCAAGGGGAGATATCGACGGACTGGCAATAAACACTGCCGGCCTGGGCGTGGTAGAAAAACCGATATCGGATGCCGGGATGGAGCCCGGCGATAAACTCGTAATTACGGGGTCTATCGGGGATCACGGGATGGCGTTGATGCAGTATCGAGAAGGCCTCACCTTCAAGACAAAACTCCACTCGGACATGGCTCCTCTAAACGGTCTTCTAGAGCTGGCCCGGGAATCGGGAGAAGTCACGGCCATGAAAGATCCTACCAGAGGGGGGCTAGCTGCCGCTCTTAACGAGATGGCCAACAAGAGTGGTTACGGAATTACGATAGACGAGGAGTCGGTTCCAATCAGAGAAGCCGTCTCCGGCGTCGCAGAACTTATAGGGATAAGTCCCTACGAAGTAGCCAACGAAGGCAAAGCAATAATCACGGTTAAAAAAGAGAGTGCGGCCGACCTGGTTAACGCATTAAGGACGAATCCGCTGGGAAAAAACGCAGCAATAATCGGCGAGGTAAACGAAAATAGACCGGGCAAGGTAGTCATGAGGACCGAAGTGGGGGGAAGACGGTTTCTGGAAGCCCCCCTGGGGGACCCGGTTCCCAGAATTTGTTAGCCGATCAGATGGGGGATAACCGCTCCGGTCGGTTGATACTTATATAATTGTGTAGTATATTTTCCAATCGAGGTCTCAGTTTGGAGGGATGATTGAGTGACAAAACACAGGGTTTATGAAATAGCGGACGAACTTGATCTGGAGAGCAAAGAATTACTGGAAATTCTCGACGAAATGGGTATGGGGGATTTGACACCTCTCAACACCGTGGATGACGAGGAATACGGTCTGGTACTGGAGCTATACGAGGAACGGAAAGAAGGGGAAGAAGAGGGCGAAGAAGTAGCAGAAAAGAGGGAAGAGGTCCCTGAAAAGGAAGAAGTTGAAGAAGAGGAGGAGGAAAAAGCTCCACCTCGTCCGGCGGTTGTCTCAGTTCTTGGCCATATTGACCATGGCAAGACCACCCTGCTGGATTCAATCAGAGAAACCAGGGTAGCGGAGGGAGAAGAGGGCGGAATTACCCAGTCCATAGGTGCTTACCAGCTCGAGTGGGAGGGTAACGAGTTTACCTTTGTCGACACTCCGGGGCACAAAGCTTTTACCTCTATGAGGTCGCGTGGTGCCCAGGCTACGGATGTCGCCATACTTGTCGTAGCTGCTGACGATGGAATAATGGAACAGACCAGAGAAGCGATAGACCATATCCAGGCCGCGGGAATTCCCATGATCGTAGCCATTAATAAGGTAGATAAGAACAACGCAAATCCCCAGGAGACGATGAACCAGCTCGCGAGAGAAGGTTTTACCCCGGATGATTGGGGCGGAGATACGATAATGGTACAACTTTCCGCTTTGACGGGAGAAAACGTCGAAGAACTACTGGATATGTTAAGCCTTGTAACCGAGATGGAGGAACCCACCGGAGATCCCGAAGGGGAACTTGACGGATTCATCGTCGAGAGCCATCTGGACCCGCAAATAGGTCCCCTGACAACCGCAATTATTCAGGAAGGTACCATTAGACCCAGAGATATCCTGGTCGTCGGCAATACCTACGGAAGAGTTAAGCGACTTTCCGACGAATCCGGTCAAATTGATAAGGCCGGGCCCGGAAAACCCGTGGAAATTATGGGGCTTAATGCCGTGCCTCCCGCCGGCTCAAGCCTGGAGGCCTATGACGATATAACCGAGGCAAAAGAGATAGCTGACGAGAGAAAAGAAGAGGAAAAAATCAAGAGTCGCAAGGCAAAACCCTCAGTCGAAGACCTCTTTGCACAAGCGGAGAAGGACAACCTTGACCTGGTCGTAAAAGCCAGTTCTCGCGGTGCCCTTGACGCCGTTAAAAAGGAGCTAAACGAGATAGAAGTTGAAGATATTGAAATAGAGATCCTTCACGAAGGCGTAGGGAACGTATCGGAAAGCGATATAATGCTCGCCTCTTCCTCGGAAAATTACTCTGCAGTGCTTGGCTTCGGGGTAAAAATTAGAAACAAGGCAGAAGAAAAGGCCGAACAACTGGACATTCCGACGGAGACTTATAACATAATTTACGACCTGGTCGACAACGTCAAGCGGGCAATCGGTGAGGTCAAAGGGCCTCAGTACGAAGATGTCAAGATCGGAGAGGCAGATGTTCAGCAGATCTTCGACATCACCGGGTCCGGAACCATCGCCGGCTGCTACGTCTCATCAGGCAAGATTACAAACAAATCGATAATCAAGGTCTGGCGAGATGGGGAACTCCTGCACGAAGGGAAGATAGAGAGCCTGAAGAGGTTCAAGGAAGACGTAAAAGAAGTCGGCGAGGATTACGAATGTGGTATCTCCGTAGAGGACTTCGAAGAGTTCGAAGAAGGAGACACATTAGAGGCAATCACCAAGAAAAGAGTGGAAGCGTTTTAAACTTTCCCGGTCTACCGGTAGGGAATTGGAATGAGCATCGGCATTTTAAAGGTAAAGCTGATACTTTCAGGCGCGAGTTCCCTCAAGGAAAAGCGTTCGATTCTCCAGCCCTTTATCCACAAAGTTCGGAATAACTACAACATATCCATAAACGAATTGGATGGAGAGGATGACCCGAATACCGCGACGCTGGGATTTGCCCATATCGCAAAGAGCAGCGACCTAAACTACAGCAAACTATCCCGAATTCTCAAGGAGACGGAAAAGGAGAAAAACCTCCGGATCGAGAACCACTCCACGGAGGTAATATAATGGGAAGCAAGGCAAAGAGACGTAAAGAGGAAGAGTACAAACGCGCCCTGGCCAGAATAATTGACGAAAACACCAGGGACAGAAAATTCGAATTTGCAACGGTAACGGACGTCGAGCTTACCGAAGACTTCAAGTACGCCGACGTTTATATCGACCTTATTGGAAGCGAGAAAGAGAAACAGAAGTCCCTGCAGAAGTTTAACGACGAAGAGGGTTTCTTTCGAACAAATCTCGCCCACGAAGTGAATCCGAGGTTCACCCCGGAACTTGATTTCAAGATTGACAGGGGACTGGAAAGACTCAATAAGATCGAAGAAATACTGGAAAAGGACAAGGAAGCCGACGAGGACGAAACTAGTTAATTAAGTCCCTCTTATCCGAGGTTACGGACCCCCCTGATAAAATTTATTT
>JAGXLP010000072.1 GCA_018334615.1 Candidatus Bipolaricaulota bacterium | reverse complement strand
TTACCTGTGGCCTTTTTCTTTTCTGGGCAAGATGATCTCTCCTCTTTACCAATCCTTAACTATAGGGGCTGTCGCTTTAAATGCAGCATACACTTCCTTCCCGGGGGACAAATCCATGGACTCTACTGAAGTATCGGTAATTGCCACTTCCAGGGAAAAACTTCCACAATCAAGCTCCGCAAGGTTATAATTTCCATGCTTTTCAACTCCAACTATTGTCCCCTTGATCCTATTACGAGCACTACTGCTCGAGAACCCCTCATCGGTAATATACAATGTAATGTCTTCAGGTCGAAGCCCCAACAGTACCTCGTCGGTTGAAGGTTCATCAACGATACTAATTATCCAACTTTCCGTGTCTACCTCGGTTAGATTGCCCGACTTACCTGTTACCTTCCCACAAATCCAGTTTTGTACCTTTCCTATTTGATCATTCACTATTAATTCGTCGGGGGCACCCGCAAGACTAAGGAGTTCTGCGCGATCGATTTCAAGTACTTCGTCTATTTTCATAACCAGATCTAGGTCCGGAGGTGGGCGCTGGCCACGCTCGATTCTACTGAGGTTGGAATAATCCATGTCTACTTTCCGGGCGAGTTCTCGCAGCCCCACACCCAGCTGTTTTCGACGCTGCCTTACTCTTTTCCCAAATTCTTTTCTGTTCTTTTCCATGGCTTAACCACTCTAGCTGCCAAATCTTTCTATCTGCAATTATAATATCAGATTCTCTTCAAATAAAAAACAAAACTATCGGCAAAGTTCATAATACTGTTGACATATAACAACAGACCGGTATAATTGTCGCAAACCAACTTCAATGTCTTAATTTTAATCATCAAAAAAAACTAAGGACTGATCGAGGAATGGCGAATCTTAAATCGTTATCTGCCAGGATTGGTCTACCAATTCTTATCGTCTTGCTCCTCTTTGGCTTTCCCTCTTCGGGAAAGACCAATTTAAAGGTATTTCACGCGGGAAGCCTTTCCATTCCGTTTAAGGAGATAGAAAAGAAATTTGAGGCATCTCACCCTGACGTAGATGTCCAGCTGGAGGCTCATGGAAGCGTTGTAGCAGTCAGGCAGGTAACCGAAGTAGGAAAGAGGGGCGACGTAGTGGCCGTTGCCGATTATTCACTAATTCCGTCGATGATGACTCCGGATTACGCGGACTTCTACCTTCAGTTTGCTCAAAACAGAATGGTACTTGCTTACACCGACCAGAGTAAGCTATCCGACAGGGTAAACTCCGACAATTGGTACAATGTACTTGCGGATCCTGACGTTCGCTATGGATTCTCAAATCCAAACGTGGATCCCTGTGGCTATAGAAGTCCAATGGTAATGCAGCTAGCGGAATTACATTACTATGATTCCAAAATCTTGGACGAGTTAGTGATCGCAAATTCGACCATAACGTTATCTGAAGAGGGCGGTAAGTACCAGATCAATACCCCCGAAGGTCTAAATCCCAAAACAAGCCAATTATCTATCAGGAATAAATCCGTTGGCCTCGTTGCACTTCTACAAAGTGGTGGGCTCGACTACGCATTTGAATACATGAGTGTATCAAAACAACACGGGCTAAAATTTGTCACCCTTCCCAGATCAATAGATCTTTCCTCGACGGAGTACGCCAACACGTACAAAAAGGTCAGCGTGAAAACATCCGACGGCAAAGTTAAGATTGCCAAACCCATAGTATACGGTATTACGGTACCATCAAATGCACTACATCCCCAACTTGCGCGAGAATTCGTACAACTTATCATTAGCAAACAGGGCAGAAGTGTATTCTCGGAACTGGGCCAACCTCTCATTGTCCCGACTCGTGGGTTTGGGGAAGTTCCATCAGATTTAGAAGGGGTAGAACAAGACAATAAATGAAGGATATTCGGCTTACAGCCCCATTTGTCTTATTGGCGATAATATTGGTGCTCTTCGTAGGAGCACCCATCGCCAATATTTATGGAGTTCAACTCTTACAGGATTTTTCGGGTCTGGTAAAAGCTGCCACGGATCCGGCCGTTTACCAATCGATCTGGTTAAGCGTTTATGCCTCGGCGCTAGCGGCTTTCGCTGCTTTCTTCTTTGGTACCCCGCTTGCCTACATCCTTGCCAGGAAGGATTTCCCTGGAAAGAACCTCGTGGCAAGGATTATCGATCTTCCAATGGTGATCCCCCATATAGCAGCAGGGATAATGCTTTACGGTATATTTAACCGGTCTGGCATGGTGGGAGGTTTAGTCAATAATTTTTTACTGTTTGAAGACGCTCTACCCGGCATAGTGGTGGCCATGCTTTTTGTATCCCTGCCCTTTTACGTCAACTCGGCACGGGAGGGGTTTGAGTCTGTTGACCCTCGACTGGAACACGTCTCACGAACTCTTGGCCAGACCCCCTGGAGAACCTTTTTCAAGGTTTCATTTCCACTCGCTTCGTCTCACCTCCTGACGGGGGCCATTCTCAGCTGGGCTCGGGGGATCAGCGAATACGCTGCAGTGGCAATTATCGCTTACTATCCAAAGACCGCACCCGTATTAATCAGAGACAGGTTTACATCTTACGGTTTAACCAGTTCTCGTCCCGCAACTTTACTCCTCGTAACGATATGCCTGATTACATTTATCCTCCTCTGGAGCTTTGCAAAGAGCAATGAATCCCACTGGCGTTAAACTAGAAGACTTAACGAAAGATCTGGGAGAATTCAGAATAGAGAACGCCTCCCTAGAAGCGTATAAGGGGGATTACTTTATGATTCTTGGTCCTACGGGAGCTGGAAAAACCATACTCCTTGAAACTATAGCAGGAATCCGTACGCCAGACGACGGTAGGATAATCATCGGGGATCGGGATGTAAGAAATGTCCCACCAGAAGACAGAAACATCGGGTTTGTCTATCAGGATTACGCGTTATTCCCCCACCTAACCACGGTTGAGAATGTACTCTTTGGTCTGGAAGCGAGAAACGTGCCAAATCCGAGAGCCAAAGCTGAGGAAGTCATCGATTTACTTAACCTACCCCATCTAACTGACAGATACCCGAGGACTCTATCCGGTGGTGAAAGCCAAAAGGTGGCGGTGGCTCGTGCTATAGCATATCGACCCGGAGTTTTACTTCTGGACGAACCTACTGCAGCCCTTGATCCTCAAACGAAAGAAAGCGTCCGGGCAGAACTAGGAAAACTCCACGAGGAGTTAGAAGTAACCACCCTCCACGTAACCCATGACCAGGCTGAAGCAAAGATTCTGGGGGAAAGAATTGCCATAATCATGGCCGGAAAACTCAAGCAGATTGGGACGGTAGATGATATCTTCAATAAGCCGATCGACAGAAAGGTGGCCAGTTTTGTTGGGGTGGAAAACGTTCTGGAAGGGAAGGTCGTGAAGTTCGCCAACCAGGTGGCAACAATCGACGTTGGTAACTTCCAGCTTAAAGCCATTACCGACGTGGAACAGGGGCCGGTTTACGTCTACCTCAGACCGGAGGACATTTTTATTTCCGATCAGCGTCAATCCACATCGGCCAGAAACACCATTCCTGGAACAATTCTCTCAGTAAGTCACCTGGGCCAGGTATACCGTGTCAGGGTAGACAACGGCCTGAACTGCTTTGTGACCAAACAGTCTGTCGATGAATTCGACCTCCAGCAGGGCAAAAAGATCTTCGCGGCTTTTAAGGCTACTGCCGTTCAGGTGCGCCTCAGCCATACCTAGCGTACCTCTCATCGCCTTGTACATGATCAAGTCTCCAGTCCGTCTTTCCCTCCAGCTAATCAATAAGGGAACCGTGACTTGGATTTTTCAGCGAAGCCTGATAAGATGAATTAGAGCAATTAAATTTCCAATCAAGCAATTGTTGAACGGTGTTTAAACCAGATTCGCACTAAAGCAGTGTAACGAGGGAGGCGAATATAATGAATTCAAGGTCTGTTATCTGGCAATTCTTAGTAGTTGTTTCTCTAGTACTTAGTCTAATCTTTTTCAGTTTCACGACTTGTGGTGAAGAAGATAGTAATGGTATGCACCGGCGGGGAGAGGCAGGGATGGCATTTTTTGAGTTAAACGATCTTAACGATAGACTGGTCGACCAGGGTTACGAAAAGTTTAGCGGAAGCATGTTTTTGTCCGGTGCTAGCGCCTTCTATGAGGTGTCACCAGATGTTAGGTTGGGTGGCGCGGGATACCGGGGCTCTTCCTCAAATTCTTTCGAAAACGGAAACGGAAAGTTTTCCTTTAATTTTGTTGGCCTATTGTTTGAATCTGGGCTTAGCGTAACAGATAGTCTGACGCTGATGGTAGGATCCGTGGCAGGGATGGGTTCAGTTAACCTCAGAATCACTGAAAGTATACCTGGATCATTCGAGGAGGCCCTGACTGATACTCCCAAAAGACACAAGGTTGGCAAGACCTTTTACGGCATCCAGCCAGTTATGTCAGTTGAAATAGGGATATCTAAAAAGTTTGCGTTAAGGGCAAATCTTGGCTATTTATGGGGATTTGGTGACAGGTGGAACCTGGATGGTAAGAAATTTCCCGGTCCGCTGAACCAATTAAAGGCACCAACAATTACCTTCAGCGCCCACTTCGGCGGTAACGGTAATGAGAAATAAGAAGATGGCGCTGGTCAAAATTAATTCACACCAAATCTTCTATTTCTATCGTAAACATCTGAGTTAATTGAATAATTAACCGGGGGCTACATGGAAGTAAAGCGCGTACTGTCAATTGACGAAATATACCGTAAAGTATCGAGTTACGACCTTGTTCTTACTGCCGAAGCTTCTCTGGCCGATGCGTTGAACAATCGCCTCCAGTCACCTCAAGTCGGCAAATTAGCCTACACGCCAAGGGGATTGATTTATCGCAAGTTTCAAAATCGAGAATTGTGTTCGGAGAAAGAACTTTTTCTGGAAATTATCAGCAATACGAATTTGGCCTGGAAAGAGGCGGCCCACTTACTGCACAAAATCCGTGACTACTGGAACGAGGCCGGCAGCCTGGACGGAGTCCTTCGGTACCTAAACGTCCACAAAAAGAAAGCTAAAACTGTTTTAAACGTAGCTCGAAACACGACCAATATTTTCCAGGAGATGGAGAGCTTTCAGCTCAGAGGCGACAGAGACCTCTGCGTGATAGGTTCTTACCAGTTTAACGGACTCGACCTTTCGGTCCTCCCCGCGAACTACGAGGAGGTTAATATATTTAGCGAAGAAAAAACCTCGCTGCCTCCTTTCCAGATTTACGATTCAGCCAGTGATTTAGTGGGGGCAACTGTGGAGAAGGTTCTTGATCAGGACGAAGAGGACGTGGCGGTGGTTGTTCACCCGGATAGCATCTACAATCACCTTCTACGATCTTCGCTTCGTCAGGCTGAAGTCGACTTCCAGGCAAAGGAAAGGTTACAAGATTCGGAGACTTTAAGAACTCTCATCCAGTTTCTCTCACTTGGAGTTCGTCATAATAGGGTAAAAGCAAAGGATGCTTCTCCTGTACTCAACCAACTGGGAATCTCCCTCCCCGTTGAAAGAGAAAGGGAATACCTCTCCATGGTCGACAAATCCGTTTTCCACGAGGCCTATGATTTTATCCGTAAATCCGGCAACAGAACTTTTCGCTGGGCAGTCGAGTCTTTAACAGAAAGAGGGCTTCCCATTGAGGACGACGCTAAGCAAACGCTCATGGATCTTGATTTATGGGAAAGTCCAATTAACCGGGAGAATTTAAACAACTTTAAGTACTTCCTGGACAGTTTCGCGATAGAAAAAGATCAAGACAATAAGGGTCTATTACTGGTCAACCCCGGCTCGGTGGCCTATATAGATCGCCCCGTAGTATTTTTTCTCGGAATGACTACGAAATGGGATCTACACGTCAAGGAAGAACCCTGGCGGAAACTTGAGAAAGAGCGAAAGAAAAACGTAAGGAACTTTAAGGCACTGTTGCAAAGCGGGGAGAAGAAGCTCTTTATGGTACAGAATAAGAAGTTGAACAGAAAGGTAACCCCAAGCACCTATTTCAACGAACTTTCGTCTCATCTATCAAGCTTTACAGATGGAAAAAAGGGAAAGGACTACAAGCTCCGGAAAAGGGTAGGGCCAGAAGCTTCTACTTTCGGGTCAAACCACTTAACGAGGAAACCCGGTCGGATAACCACCCTGAGTGCGTCAGGTTTAAACAAACTCGCCTACTGCCCCCGGGATTATTTTTTCACTCGCCTGGTAGAACAACCGGACAGGGACTATTTTAGAAAAGGAAACATATTCCACGAATTTGCCGAGTTTTTAGCGATTTACCCCGAATGTGTGGAGGAGAATGGTCTGGCGAAATTTGTAGACCTTATGGTAGAACGGATGAAACCAATAGCAGATCGGTCCG
>JAGXLP010000071.1 GCA_018334615.1 Candidatus Bipolaricaulota bacterium | reverse complement strand
GAAATCAATCCGGAGGGCATGCCCTGTGATTCTCTCGAAGAAGTAATTCGTCTGGTTGAGAAAGGTCACGCCCCTCTTGGCATTATTCCGGTTGAAAATTCGATTGGCGGTTACGTAGATCAGTCCTATAGTCTAATCGCTAAGGGCGACGTTTACGTGGTTGGAGAGGTTTATTCCCGTGTTCGCCACTCTCTATTGGGGAACAAAGGTAGCGAGTTACCCGAGATTGAAACCGTCTATTCTCATCCGCAGGCGCTCAAGCAGTGCCGGGACGTATTGTTGGATATGAAAGTGGAAACTCACGCTACCTACGACACAGCCGGATCAGCAAAAATGGTTGCAGAAAAGGGAGATAAGTCGATAGCGGCTATCGCCAGCAGGTACGCGGGGGATAAGTACGGATTGGAAGTACTGATGGAGGATATCCAGTCCTCGGACCGGAATAACACCAGGTTTCTTTTGATTTCTTCCGAGGAGGAGGGCAATAGAGTAAAAGGTCAGTGCCACAAGACGACTGTAACGTTTGATCTTGGCGATTCTCCCGGTTCGCTGCACAAGTGCCTGAAACCGTTTGCCGAGAATAACGTAAATTTAACCATGATCCGTTCCCGACCGACTGCATCAGGCGAATGGGGATATCATTTTGACCTGGAACTGGAAGGTCACAGGTCGGATAAGCAGGTTAGGACAGCTCTAAAAAAGTTAGCTAACATAGTTCCGGACTGCGATGTACTTGGATCCTACCCTCAGGGTAGGAGAATTTAACCTTTCCACCATTTCTTTTCCAGCAGTTTATATACCGTCGTTTTTCCCTAATAGGCCTTGACATTATCCTAAAATTAGACTAAAATCCTTTAAAGTTCGGGTGAAAACATGGAATTAAAAGAGCATTTTCACTTTTACAGCAATACTGAAGCTACCGCCAGGGAGATTGGTGGTGGTGGGTTATTCACTTCCGGACTTGCCAACCTGTTAGCCCTTGTAGTTATTTCCCTCGTCGTCATTCTGCCCCTTTAGGGGCAAATTACTTCCGCTGTACCAAAAACGTTTAATATTTTTCTACTCAGTCATCTTTTCTAATTTTCCAGATTAATGCTTAAAGAATATTAATATCTAAATTGGAGGTCGTGATTATGAAAAAAAAAGTGAAGTTGGGTTCGGATAACCAGAGTACCACCTCTTCCGGGGAAAACTTGACTTGTCCAAAGTGTGGTGAAGAAATGGTAGCAAGCTCTCGTCAGGTTGTTTCGGAGTACCCCGCTCCGCCACTGGAGCGGTTCGAGTGTTCGGATAACTCTTGTAATTACACGAGATACGCAAAACTGGACTCTGAAGATAACTCAAACAGTAGCGATTCAAAACCCCGGAAGGAACTCAAGTGAGAAGCGACAAAATCAAGAGGGGTGTCGACAGGGCACCACATAGATCGCTTATGAGGGCTACCGGGCTCGACGGGAGTGATATCGACAAACCCATTATCGGAATCGCAAACTCTTACAACGAATTCGTTCCCGGTCACGTCCATTTGAATGATTTGAGCAAGGATGTAAAAAGTGGCGTAAAACATGGCGGTGGGACCCCTGTCGAGTTCAATACCATTGCCGTAGATGACGGTATAGCTATGGGGCATGAAGGAATGTTCGCATCCTTGCCGTCGCGGGAGATTATTGCTGACTCCGTTGAGCTACAGTGTTTCGCCCATCAATTTGACGGTCTGGTTCTGCTCTCGTCGTGTGACAAGATATTGCCCGGCATGTTGATGGGTGCGGCAAGGCTTAAGCTTCCCACGCTCGTGGTGACCGGGGGACCGATGGAATCCGGTTGTGTTGACGGGACCAAGGTGGATCTATCCACCGTTTTTGAAGCTGTTCCCAAAGTCAAACAAGGGGAAATGGCAGAGGAAGAGTTACTGGATATTGAGAGGAAAGCCTGTCCGGGCGTAGGATCCTGCGCCGGCATGTTTACCGCAAACACAATGAGCGCAATCACCGAGGCCATGGGATTGAGCCTTCCGTTTTCCGGCACTGCCCCTGCTCGATCGACCCAGAGAACGAATATAGCTCATGAGAGCGGAAAAGAGATAGTTAACAAGGTTACGGACGAACAGGGAATGGAAGGTTTTACGCGGAAAGAGAACTTTTTTAACGGACTAAAGGTCGGAATGGCCCTCGGAGGCTCGACTAACATGGTTCTACACTTGCTTGCGTTCGCCCGGGAAGCGGGAGTCACTTTCCGGCTGGAGGACGTCGATAAGGTTGGAACCACGACCCCTCACCTCGCCAGTATGAGCCCGGCGGGCCCACATGATATTGGGGATCTTCATCAAGCGGGAGGAATTCCCGGATTGATGAGATCCATGGGGGATGATTTAAACGGAAACGTTCGGGTGGTTGAAGGAGGAACTCTATTGGATCGTCTGGAGAGAGAAAGCGGGGAGGTTGACCGAGAGGTAATTCGGGAATCTACCGACCCCGTTCACGAATCTGGTTCTATTGCCGTATTAGAAGGTAGTTTGGCTCCAGCAGGCGGAGTAGTAAAACAAACCGCGGTTGATAAGGAAATGCTAAGTCACCAGGGACCGGCGAGGGTATTTGATTCCGAGGAAAGTTGTGTAAAAGCAATAGATAGAGGGGAAGTGAAGGCCGGGGACGTCGTGATAATAAGGTACGAGGGGCCGAAAGGAGGTCCGGGCATGAGAGAAATGCTTGCCCCGACGAGTCGGATTAGCGGGGGAAAGCTGGCGGGAAAAGTGGCGTTAGTAACTGACGGGAGATTTAGTGGTGCAACGAGAGGTGCGGCAATTGGCCACGTGGCTCCCGAAGCGGCGGTCGGTGGTCCGATGTCGCTTGTTCGGGACGGGGATCCAATCAAAATCGATATCCCGTCCGGAATCCTTGATCTTGAAGTCCCAAAAAAAGAATTAGAAAAGAGGAAGGTTAGTCGGGAAGGACGGGAGTATACTCCGAATACCCACGGAAGAAAGTTTTTAGCCCGGTATTCCCATCTCGTGTCGGGGGCGGATAAAGGAGCGGTTCTTGAAACGTTCAGTAACGGTGGAGGAGGTGCTTAATGGTTCAATCAAAGCAGAATGAAAAGACATCGACAGCTACCAGAGAAAGATCCAACAGTAAAGAGGAAGGAGCTTCCCGGAAAGGCAAAAGGATGTCCGGAGCAAGGGCGGTAATTAAGGGAATAGAAGAGTACGGTCCTGAGGTGGTCTTTGGAATTATCGGGGGAGCCATAATGCCGATCTACGACGAACTGGGGAAGTCGGAGAAGCTTCAGCATATTACTACAACCCACGAACAGGGGGCGGCTCATGCCGCGGACGCTTATGCCCGTGTGACAGGTAAGCCGGGCGTAGTATTTGCTACGAGTGGACCGGGTGCTTCAAACTTGATGACCGGAATAGCTAATGCTTACATGGATTCTTCTCCGCTCGTCGGGTTTACCGGCCAGGTGCCAACTCCTTTGATCGGTCAGGATTCATTTCAAGAAGTTGATGTAAGGGGGATGAGTGATCCCGTTACCAAACACAATTATCTCGTGATGAAACCAAAAGATATTCCGTCCACGGTCAGGGAAGGCTTTCACCTGGCTAAAACCGGACGGCCGGGACCGATTGTAGTTGACCTTCCAAAGGACGTTCAGACCGGGGAGTTAAGCTGGCGGGAAAGTGATGCCGGCTTTGAGGAGTTTGAAGGATACGAGGCCGAAATTGAGGTCGACGAGAAAGCTGTAGAGGAAATAGCCCACGGACTTTCAGCCGCTGAACGCCCTGTTGTGTTGATCGGTGGTGGTGTCGGTCAGGCCGGGGCCAGTAAAGAGCTTATGGAACTCGTACATGATCTCCAGCTTCCCGTGACAAGCTCGTTGATGGGTCTGGGAAGTGTGGATACTCGTGATCCTCACTTTATCGGTATGATAGGTATGCACGGGTCTGGTCCGGCCAATAAAGCGGTCGCTAAATCGGATTTCTTGTTTGCTATAGGCACCAGGTTGGATGATAGGATGACGGGAAACGTCCCAGAATTTGCCCCGAAAGCAAAGATTGCTCATGTCGATATAGATCCGGCGGAAATGGGGAAGATAGTCCAGCCTGATATTCCGGTGACCGGAGATGCGAAACGAGTTCTAACACTTCTGAAGGGATTAACTGAGGGTGGAGATAAAGAAAGGACCGGTTGGTGGAATGAAATAAAGGGTTGGTTTAAGAAATACTCGCCCGATACGGAGAACGGTGGCTCGGTTCTGAAGCCGCAAAAGGTGGTAGAGACGCTAAACGACTTAACGGACGAGGATACCATAGTAACGACCGGAGTCGGCCAGCATCAAATGTGGGCGGCTCAATTTCACGATTTCTCCCGGCCGGAACAGCTTATAACGAGTGGTGGGCTGGGTACCATGGGCTTTGGTTTCCCTGCGGCAATCGGGGCACAGGTAGCAGCTCCAGGAAGACCCGTGGTCTCAGTGACCGGAGACGGGTCGTTCCAGATGAATATTCAGGAGCTAACCACTGCTGTGCGAGAAGAATTGCCAATTACGATAGTCGTCTTAAGGAACGGCTCGCTGGGGATGGTGCGTCAATGGCAGCAACTCTTCTACGAGAACCGACTGGTGGAGACTTTGATAGACGAAGGCACCCCTTCGTTTGCCAGGGTAACTGAGGCTTACGGGGGTAAAGGTGTAACGGTTGCCAAAAAAGGAGAATTGAGGTCGGGATTGGAAGAGGCCCTTAATTACCAGGAGGGACCGTCGGTAGTGGAATGTTTGGTTGCCCCGGAGGAAAACGTGTTTCCAATGGTGCCTGCCGGCGCCGCGAACGAAGACTTTATTCTGGGGGAAGACGATGCCTGAAGAAGAACAGCTTCACCCATTGACGGCGCTGGTAAAGAACGAGAGTGGCGTGTTATCCAGGTTGTCCGGTCTCTTTGCAAGGCGCGGGTTCAACATTGATAGCCTTGCAGTAGGTGAAACCAACAATCCCGACTACTCCAGAATGTCGATAACCGTAAAAGGTAATAGGGATATCCTGGATCAGGTAGTAAAGCAGTTGAACAAGCAGGTGGACGTAATCTCCGTCAAAGATCTATCCGAGACTTCCCATGTTGAGCGGGAGCTCTCCTTGATTAAAGTTCATGCCGGAATTGAAAATCGGAGTGAAATAATTGAATTGACCGACATCTTTAGGGCAAAGGTAGCGGACGTCGGCAAGGATTATGTTATAGTGGAAGCTACCGGTAGCGCAGATAAAGTAGAAGCTCTGGAAGATTTGCTGGAAGAATTTGGCATTGAGGAAATTGCCCGAACGGGCAGAGTGGTACTGGAGCGAGCAGCAAAGAAGAAATCTAAAAAAACGTAAGGAGGAGACATTGTCAGCTAAGGTATTTTATTCAGATGACGTTGATGAAAATTACATTTCCGATAAGAAGATAGCAATTATTGGTTATGGAAGCCAGGGACGAGGACAAGCCCAGAACTTGAGTGACAGTGGTTATGACGTCGTTGTCGGGTTGAGGAAAGACAGCTCATCTAGAAAAGTTGCGAAGGAGGACGGCCTTGAAGTAGCCGAAATAGAAGAGGCAGCCGATAAGGGTGATCTAGTACAAATTTTAATTCCGGACAACGTCCAGCCCGAAGTATACGAATCGAAAATAGAATCTCATCTCGATCCGGGGGATCTACTCTTCTTTTCCCATGGCTTTAATATTCACTATAACCAGATCGTACCTCCCGATTTCGTGGACGTGGTCATGGTGGCGCCCAAAGGACCCGGCAATCTGGTCAGGCGTGTTTACAAGCAGGGAGAAGGTGTGCCTGCGCTCCTGGCTATTTACCAGGATTACTCAGGTGAATCGAAAGACATCGGTCTCGCCTACGCTCACGGCCTGGGTGCAACCAGAGCAGGGGTAATTCTGACCACTTTCAAGGAGGAAACGGAAACGGACCTGTTTGGCGAGCAGGCAGTGCTCTGTGGAGGAGTGACGGAATTAATTAAGGCGGGATTTGAGACCCTGACGGAAGAAGGTTACCGGCCCGAGATCGCTTATTTTGAAGTATTGAACGAGTTAAAGCTGATAGTTGACTTGATTTATGAAGGAGGATTAACCGAAATGAGAAAATCGGTCAGCGATACGGCCGAATACGGCGACCTTACTCGAGGGAAAAGGGTCATTGGGGAAGAAAGCAGAGAAGCAATGAAAGAACTGCTGAAAGAAATAAAATCCGGGGAGTTCGCCCGGGAATGGATAACCGAAAACAAAGCCAATAGACCGAAATTTACCCGGCTGCAGGAAATTGATGAAAATCACGAAATTGAGCAGGTTGGCCGTAAATTGAGGGAAATGATAACCCGTTAGGGGTATTTCGATATGGTAAAACGGACGATAGAAATATTCGACACGAC
>JAGXLP010000070.1 GCA_018334615.1 Candidatus Bipolaricaulota bacterium | reverse complement strand
CGTATTAAACCCCGGGACACTCGTCGGAAAGATGACTCTGTCTACGGCAAACACTTCTCTCTCCGGCTATTATCCCCCGCGTACTTTTGTGAAGTTAAAACAAGAAATTCAGGAAATGAATAGAAGACCTGAGTAAAGCGGTTTTCATTGTTATATTGAACTTAGAGCTCTCAGTAAGTCTAATTTAGGAGCGAAAATTGGTCCAGCACCTAGATGAGGAATCTTACTTGGATGATTTATTCTCATTTCTACCGGCATGGTTGACCATTTTATGGATACGATAAGGGACTTGTCCCAGGTTAGGTAACTCATCTAGGTGCTGGTTGAAAAACTGGAAGAGAGAAAGCAGTTTTCCGGTTATGGGTTTATATCCAATAGATGAAAGTATTGACTGGAGTAAATCATAGGTCTATCGTCATGTATTACTTCTTAGAAGTCCCTCTGGAGGGAGAGAATTGCTCAACTGAGGGAAGAGATTAAATAAAGGAGGAAACGGTGGATTTATTTGGTACTGATGGCATTCGCGGCGAGGTAAATGAGGACATTACGCCAGAGCTGGCTCTAAAGCTGGGCAAATCGACCAGTGTTATTACTGAAAAAGGAGACTCAGTACTGGTATGTACGGATACTCGGCAGTCGGGAAGAAGTCTTCAATACGCTCTTGCCTCCGGAATATCCTCTGTTGGCAGAAATGCCTACATTATGAACGTGTTGCCGACCCCGGGAATACCTTTGTTAATGGATAGATTAGACGCACAATTGGGGGCGGTTGTTTCTGCGTCCCATAACCTGGCACAGGACAACGGGATTAAGTTCTTCGGTTCCGACGGGTTAAAGTTAACTCCCAACGTGGAACAAAAGCTAGAAAAATTCATAATCACGGGGGACGGCGAACGGTGGGTAAACTGGGAAGAAATTGGAAATATTTTTGCTATTGAAGACTCGGAAGATCTTTATCTTGAATCCTTGAAAGAAAGGCTTGGTAGTGAGCTACCGGATTTAACCGGGCTGGAGCTTAATCTGGATTGTGCTCATGGAGCTACTTACCATGTTGCCCCCCGGATTATTTCAGAGCTTGGTGCCGAGTTGAACGCTATCGGGGTAGATCCCTCCGGGTTCAACATAAACCAAAACTGTGGCTCGACCTCTTTAGATAGGTTAAAAAAGAAGGTAGTCTCCCAGGGTAGTGATTTAGGGATTGCTTTTGACGGAGACGGAGATAGAGCGCTTTTCGTGGACGAAGAGGGTAACGAGGTGGACGGAGATAGAGTGCTTTATTTTGCCGCACAGTATCTGAAGGAGCAGGGAGAACTCGAACCACCCGTCGTAGTATCTACGATAATGAGCAATCTGGGTCTGGAAAAATCTCTTTCTCGGATTGGAATAGATCTCGTACGGACGCAAGTGGGCGACAAGTACGTGGCTCAAGAGATGTTAAAACGGGACGCAATTATCGGTGGAGAACAATCCGGACACGTAATCTTCCGAGATGTAAATACGACGGGAGACGGCATCGTAACAGCTCTTATGGTTTTGAAGGTTCTTAAAGCGACCGGGAAGAAACTGTCGGATTTGGGAAGCGGTATGCTTCGTTATCCCCAGGTACTGGAGAACGTCCCAACTGATAATAAAGAGGACTTTCAAGCTGACGATAAGATCCAGACGGAAATCGATAAATGGGAAGAAGTCCTGGGAGAGGAGGGAAGAATCCTCGTCCGCCCCTCCGGTACGCAAGATGTGATTAGAGTCATGGTTGAAGGTAAAAATCAAGATCATGCGGAAAAAGTAGCCGGGAAGCTAGGGGATTACATCGATTCAGTGTTAAATGGTTGAATAATAACGAGTGCTTCCGTCCGA
The DNA here is from genome assembly GCA_018334615.1 of Candidatus Bipolaricaulota bacterium. GTDB lineage: Bacteria > Bipolaricaulota > Bipolaricaulia > M55B111 > M55B111 > JAGXLP01. The sequence goes on along the minus strand of JAGXLP010000070.1, from coordinate 4,559 downwards.
AGGGGGGTTCTTTAAAGTTCCATATCTCACATCATTTTATGGAGGCTTAAAACATCTACCATTTTTTTGTTAATAGCAGAAGGCTACCGGAGGAGCTCGGTTCACATATAGGTGAATTACATGAGAATTGACGACCACCCCATACTCTCCTTCCCCGAAACCGATACCGTAACTTTTACCTACGAGGGGAAAGAAATTGCAGCAAAAAAGGGTGAAACTATCGCTGCAGCTCTGCACAACGAGGGGATAATCGAACTAAGGCGCAGCGGAGACAAACAAAGACCGAGAGGTTTATTTTGCGCGATTGGCAAGTGTTCTTCGTGTCTAATGAAAGTGGACGGGGTGCCCAACGTCAGAACGTGCATTACTATGGCCAGTGAGGGTATGAGGGTGGAAAAGCAAAACGGTTTTCCCGAGCTCCCTCGCGAAGTCAATGATCTCAAACCGGGCTCTATTGATACAGCTGAGCCCGATCTTCTGGTTGTGGGTGGGGGTCCCGCCGGGTTGAAATCAGGATTAGTCGCTGCCGAGGCCGGAGCCGACGTAATCATCGTTGACGAAAATCCCTTTCTTGGTGGCCAGTTAATTAAACAAACCCACAAATTTTTTGGATCCAGCGAGCAGGAAGCGGGGATCCGTGGAGTGGATATTGGTGAAGAACTCGTCGAGCGGGTTGAGCGACATAAAAACATAAAGTCGATGACGAGTACTTCTTCCGTAGGGATTTATGAGGATACGGTTGGGGTTTACAAAAATATGAGTCATTTCCAGAAAATAAACCCCCGTAAAACCATTATTGCCACCGGAGCCACAGAAGACATGATTACTTTCCCCAATAACGACCTGCCGGGAATTTATGGAGCCGGTGGGGTTCAAACTTTGATGAATGTCTATGGGGTCAAACCAGGGGAAAAAGTAGTTATGGTGGGAGCGGGAAACGTCGGGTTGATCGTCTCGTATCAATTACTTCAAGCTGGTGTCGACGTAGAAGCCATAGTGGAAATAGCTCCAAGAATTGGTGGTTACTTCGTCCACGCCGCCAAGCTACGACGGTTTGGGGTTCCAATCCTTACCGGCCACAGGGTGCTGGAAGTCGAGGGGAAAGAAAGGGTTGAGAAGGTAAAAGTCGCCGAGACGAACGGTTCGGGTGGCATCGTCCAGGGCTCGGTAGTTGACTATGAGGTAGATATTCTGGCGTTGGCGGTTGGGCTCTCGCCTAGCTATAAGCTCCTGGGTCATGCGGGTTGTGAGCTGCAATTCCAGCCTCAACTCGGGGGGTACGTACCGACCCGGAACGAAAGGATGGAGACGACTGTGGGTGGATTGTACGTGGCAGGCGACGCCGCAGGTATCGAGGAGGCAACTTCCGCACTGCTTGAAGGCACCATTGCCGGAGCGGATGTTGGTCTAAAGATAGGTGAGGGAGGAAAAGCGGAAGAAGACCTCATTAACGATTCACAGGAGAAATTGAGCAGACTGAGGGCGGGACCTTTCTACAGAGATTTGAGAGAGAGTTTAAAGGAGGTGGGAGTTTGAAGCGTCGAAAAGAGGAGATTCCCCTCTGGCAGTCCAAAGGTTACCTACCAGCGGAAAGGGTAAATCTTCCACCCGGGGAGAGGATGCTCGAAGGTCCTGTAGCGGTGATAGAGTGTCCGCAAAGAATTCCCTGTGATCCGTGCGAAGAAAGCTGTCCGGTTGGAGCAATTCACATGGAAGATATCAACGGAGTCCCCACGGTCGATACCGAGAAGTGTACCGGCTGTTCGATCTGCGTGGAGAACTGTCCGGGCCTTGCTATTTTTACGCTTGATTGCTCGATGGAAGGTGGTTGTGAGGTTACTCTTCCCTATGAATTTAAGCTTCCGGAAATCGGCGAGGAAGTTTCTGCCCTGAACAGAAAAGGTGAAGAAGTAACGAAGGCAAGAGTTAAGAAAATAAAAACAAAAGAGAACTCGTCCGGTGATACCTCTACTGTGACTATCGAGATACCCGAAGAATACGTGAAAGAAGTGAGGAACATAAGGAGGATGAAATGAAACAGGGCAAGAGAGACCGGGATATAATTATCTGTCGCTGCAGGGACGTTACGGAAGAGGAATTAAAACAGGCAATTGAAGATGGATTCGATACTATGGAATTGTTGAAGAGGAAAACCAAAATAGGAACTGGAACCTGCGGCGGGAGAACCTGTTTGCAGCTTGTTAGACGGATCCTTGCAAGGGAAACGGGAAGAGAATTGAACGAAATAAAATTGCCCCGAGAGAGATCTCCAATTGTTCCTCTTCCTCTCAGGTTTGCTGCCGGTGAGAAAACGAGGGAGGACCTATGATTAACCGGGACGTAGTTATAATTGGCGGAGGTTCGACGGGCCTTTCGATAGGCTACTTTTTATCCAGACTTGGAGTTAAGGATATAACCATACTGGAGAAAAGTTATGTGGGGAGTGGGTCAACCGGTAGATGTGGGACGGGTATCAGGGCCCAATTCGGGGATGAGCCAACGATAAGGTTGATGAAACGGTCTGAGCAGCTATGGAACGAACTGGGGAATGAGCTAAGTTTTAATTTTCGGCAGACAGGTTATCTCTACCTCCATTATTCGGAAGAGGAGCTACGTCAGTATAAGGAGATGAAGGAATTACAGAACTCCCTCGGCGTTCCCACGAAATTATTATCCCCCGAGGAAGCGAAGGATCGTTGTGAGTTAATTGACATAAGCAACGTGAAAGGGGCTAGCTTTAATCCCGAGGATGGAAAAGCCCACCCTTTTGATGTAGTAACCGGGTTCAAAGAGTACTTTCAGAAGGACGAATTGGAATTACAAGAGCGGACTCCGGTGACCGGAATTCAGCTAAAAAACGATGGTAAGTTGAAGATAATCAATACTCCCGAAGAATCCTACAAAACAGAGATACTGGTCAACGCCGCCGGAGGCTGGGCCCCTAAAATTGGTGATTTGATGGGGATAGAAATTCCGGTAGAACCTTATAAGCATCAGGCAATTATTACCGAGCCCTTCGAAGAAGGAAGTATAGAACCAGTAGTTATCTCCATGAAGCACGAAAACGCCTACCTTACCCAGACGGAAAGAGGAGGGATAATTGGGGGCATAGGTACTCGAGAGGACGAGACTTCTACTTACGACATGAGGGAAACGCTGGAGTTTGAAGAAAGAATAAGCAGGGCATTTGGAACCATGATCCCCAGCTTGAAATACGCCCGAATTTTGAAGCACTGGGCGGGGTATTACGCGATGAGCCCTGATGGAAACCCTCTTCTGGGGGAATACAAAGTCCCCGGACACTACCTGGCAGCTGGCTTTAGCGGCCATGGCTACATGATGGCTCCCTCAGTTGGTGAAGCCCTCGCTGAAGTAGTTAGCGGCGGGAAGACTGACCTTCCGCTCGATTACTACGATCCCGAAAGGATAGATCGGGGCGAACTCAGAGAAGCCGCCCTGCAAATGGGGTGACCATCGTCTTGTGTTTTATCCGTCACCCGTAAAGTTATGTAAGTAGGGGTAAAGGTCCAGAGAAGTCAAAAGGCCGGGGTCTTCGTGAAGTACCTTTTGAGAAGAGTTGACCGCGATTGCAGGGGTGGCGATATCTCCGTGGATTCCCCCCGGAATCTTTAGGCTAATTTCCGGTACTCCTTCTAAGTTAATCTCGTCGACGGGGTCAGCTGCTTCGAGATACATCTGAAGGTTTAGAGTTATTTTTTCTTCCCCATTAATCAGCCCGCGGGCAGTTTGTTTAATCCCCGAAATTTCTCCGGAAGAAACCTTGAAAAATTCAGTCTCTAGCGGCTTATTAGTAATTACGGGACTTGTTTTATCTTTTACTTCATCGAGTTTCCATCCAAGGCCGGTAGCCAGAAGGGAGACCGATTCCAGCAAACCCCTGTGACCACCTTTTTCCCGAACCTTCTCATCAAATTCACCCTCGCTTAACCCGACTCCGATCTTTTCCTGCAGCGACTTACGGCGAATTGATGCATTCTGAATCCGCGTGACGCTAACCTTTTTCAACTCTCTCGAAACTCCGGAAAAGGTCAAAGGAAGCAGATCCATGGCAAATCCCGGGTTGACTCCTGTGCCGAGAAGAGTTACCTCATTTTCGGCCGCGAGGTTATGAAGCTCCTCTGATAGTTCCTTATGGCGTAGATACGGGTAAGCAAGTTCCTCGCTGGTAGAAATAATATTCGCTCCCGCGTTCAAGATTTCTCTTAATTGAGGGGCTACTTCGGTCACGCCAGATGCCGTCGAGTGGAAAACGATGTCTGGATTATCTGATAGCACTTTCTCCGGACTGTCAGTTACCTGTATTCCAAGTTTGTGATCAAGCTCCAGTACGTCAGCAATTTCTCGACCGACCATTTCTGCGTCAATGTCAATTGCCCCTACCAGATCAAAATCCGATCGACCAATTACCAATTTCGAAATTTCTTTTCCTATTTTTCCCAATCCATATTGGACTACTTTTATTCCCATTGATTATCCTCCTGGTTTTGTGTTTTATTGTGTGATGATACACCAGTGGAAGAGGCCTGGCAACCAGTAGA
>JAGXLP010000069.1 GCA_018334615.1 Candidatus Bipolaricaulota bacterium | reverse complement strand
ATGTCTTCGGTGAGCAGCAGTAAGCTGTCGGAGATAATAAACCGGGTTGAGAGAGATGCGAAAAAGATTGCGGGAGAGAAATTTGACGTTCAGGTAACTGGCTCCAGCTATCTCTTTAAGGTGCTAACGGACCTGCTCGTAAAGGGCCAGGTGATTAGCCTTTCGATCGCTTTGTTTGCCGTCGCGGTTATAGTCGGGCTCATCTTCCTATCAGTCAAATTCGGTCTTCTAAGTATTATACCGCTGGGATTCACTATCGGGGTGAACTTCGGGTTGATGGGATTGCTAGGAATACCCCTGGACAACGCGACAACGATGCTTGCCAGTATCGCCATCGGAATAGGGGTCGACTACACAATTCACTTTATATCCCGCTACAGGCTCGAGTTAGGCCGAGGAGAATCCCCCGAATCCGCTGTTATAGGTGCCACCAGAACAACCGGACAGGCAATATTCTTTAACGCAATTGCCGTGGCCGTCGGGTTTGGCGTCTTGCTCGCGTCGAGCTTTACACCAATAGCGACTCTTGGATCGTTAGTTGCTTTAACTATGGTCCTATCAGCCGGGTCGGCTCTGACTCTGTTACCCGCAGCTTTGTTATGGACGAAAAATCTCAACAACAAACTTTCACACAAGGAGTGATTAAGATGACAAAAAGAATTTATCTAAATCCAATCCGGAAAAAAGCTTTAGTCAGTCTATTAATACTTCTACTTCTGGCTTTGACTGGTAGTTTCGTCGTATCCGCCGCGGAGCTCACCGGACCGAAAATTATCGAGAAAGTCGAAAACGCGTTAACGCCGGAGACGGTGAATGCAAGGCTGACAATGACCCTGATAAACGAGAAAGGGGAGGAGAAGGTCAGGGAAATGGAAGCCTGGAACAGAGGTGCCGACGACTCGGTCATGGTATTTCGGGAGCCGGAAGGCATCGCCGGTACGGGGTTGTTAAAAACCGTAAACGAGAAAGGGGAGGAGAACACCTGGCTTTATCTGCCGTTCACCAACATAACCAAACAAATAAGCCAGGAAGCAAGCAATCAAAAGTTCATGGGCTCGGACTTCACTTATGACGATTTAGGGTCGAGAAACACGGACGAATACACCTACGAACTTCTCCGGGAGGAGAGATCGGACGGAGAGAAAATATACGTAGTCGAAGGAGTGGCTAAAAATCCCGAAAAAGCAGGGTACAGCAAGATTCAATCCTGGATAAGTGAAAAAAATTGGAAGCCGAAAAAGGTCAAATACTACGACCTGGACGGAGAGTTGTTAAAAGTCCAACGGAATTCCAGTATAGAGAAAATCAAGGATTTCTGGGTCGTAAAGAAGATGACCATGGAAAACAAGCAAAGGGGTAGTAAAACGGTACTAACGTGGAAAGAATACGAGATCAATACGGAGCTACCGGAGGATATATTCGACCCGGAAGCCTTACCGGAATTGAAAGAGGAGGGTTAAATTATGTCCGAGATAAAAAGACAATACTGTTCGCTGATTACAATTAGCTTGTTGACCGTACTCTTAGTGATTACCTTAGGCTTAACCGTTCAAGGAGAAGACCAAGAAGCTAACCAAGAAACTCGGGAAAGTATATCGATTTTGATCATCGATCAGACCGGCAGTTTCGCTACATCGATGCAGACGGAATTGCTCGCCCGAAACTTGACCGATCAGCTCGACGCGGACATCCAGGCAAGAACGGATATACCCGGGAAGGTCAACGAGGGGGGTTCCTACGGATTAATCTTTGTTATACCGGAAAGGCTTCCCCAAGTCTGGACCCTTACAGGACTCGTTCCCTATAAAGTTCCGGAGGAAAAAAGAGAGGCTCTTGAGGGAATCCAGAAGATAGCGAAAAAAATATACAGTCAGGAGGATTTCCCCAAAAGAAAAGTCGTCGGTATAATCGATGATCTGGCTCCTGCCGCTTGCGCCAGCTATCTGGTACGCTACGGCTGGCTTAAAGGTCCAGGGAACCTAAACTAAATTCAGATGGAGATAACTGACGTAGTTATAGCTGTATACATTTTAAATAGGGTGGGTGAAAACGCGTGATCTTAGAGAACGTACCGGAACTATTCGGGATGGGGTATGCCCTAATATCTCTTTTCGTCCTCTTCTTTTTATTCAAGAGCCAGAGGTTCAACAAGACGTTCAGGTATCTATTTCTGATAGTTACAACGGGGTTTGGTTTCCTAATTTTCGCCCCTGTGCTGCCAATAAAATTCCAGAACCTACTTGCCATGAAGCCAAAGGGGATTAACCCTCAATATTTAATCTTGATCCTGGGAGTTCTGGTTTTTCTCGGCCTGACTTTTTATTTCGGGAGAATATTTTGCGGTTACCTCTGTCCCTTTGGGACGATCCAGGAGCTGGCGTACCTGCCTCCAACCAGGAAATTCGAGATTTCCAGCAAAAAGGTGTTAATAGGTCTACACCTTGTGGTATTTCTCGTTTTCCTGGGCTCGGGGATATTCTTCTCGAAACCGCTTTTAGGATACTTTGGGCTACAGGAGTTCTTTTACCTGCGGGTTTCTTCGATCTTCTTCTACGTCTTTCTGGGGGTGAGTTTAATATCGATATTCGTCTACAGGCCGTTCTGCCAGGGGATATGCCCCTACGGTGCCTTGCTCTCACTGACTTCGGCCAAGAGCTTATATAAGCTAAGAAGGAACGATAAATGTATAGATTGCGGCCTATGCGAGGAGGCTTGCCCGACGAACGAGGCTGGCAGAGGTGACGCCAAGATGGATTGCTACCACTGCGGCAGGTGCGTGGACGTCTGCCCCGAGGACGCGATTGAGTATTCCCGTTCCAATTAGGTTAGTTCAAAAGTCGGACGGACTTGGTGCTACGCATAATTAAAAAGAGGTCAAGGCCACGAACGACTCACTCACAAGTGGTGGATGATATGAATGACTCGACTTTTTTCAATATGAATCCTGAAAACGTAAAGTGGAAGAGAAAAGCAGTATATTCGGGAAAACATGAGAACTATAGGCTCTAAAAAATTCATCCTTTCTCCTCTTGAAATAGTTAAATATTGCTATAATATTTAAGTAATTCACGATAATATTTAAAAAGGAGAGAAACTAATGTGTAAAGACCACAGACATTGCGGCGGGGGGAGCGATCACAGAAAACGGCTGGAAAAACTGAAAGGTCTTGCCAAAGCCCTCCACGGACCTCCCAGATGGGAGATAATCGAGATAATTGGCGAAGGAGAACTGACCACGGGAGAAATTCGGGAAGAGATGGAAGAGAGAGGTTACGAGTTATCCCAGCCGGGACTTTACTACCACCTCTCGGAGTTGAAGGAGGCGGGGATCATAGAGGTTTCGGGCTATCTCGAAGAGGGAATGGGAGCACCGGAAAAGAAGTGGGTTCTGAAGAAAAGAAAAATCGTGATCGACCTGCTCGGGGAGGATAAGACATGAGCTCGACGGCAACCATCATAAACGGGCTGGCGGTCCTCGGGCTCGCCATTTCCTTCTTTAACGGGAAGGAAAAAACCCTGCGATCCTTAAAGGTAGCGGGCAAGTCCTTCTTCAAGATCCTCCCCATGGTGCTTATTATAGTGGTCCTCGTGGGGTTGCTTCTGGGCTTCGTTCCCCCGAGCCAGATCGAGAAGCTGTTTGGAGCTCAATCCGGGCTCCTTGGAGTGGTAACTATCGGAGCTGCAGGGGCGATACTGCATATTCCCTCTTTAATTGCCTTTCCCCTTGCCGGCTCCTTACGGGAAAGCGGGGCCTCAGTTGCCGCAACCGCCGCCTTCATAACCACGCTAACAATGATCGGAACTGTCTACCTGCCTGTGGAGATAAAGATCCTGGGAAAGAAGTTCGCCCTGCTTAGAAACGGACTGAGTTTCCTCGCGGCGCTGGCAATTTCCTTGCTGATGGGGCTAATACTATGAATTCTGAAGCAAACCAAAAAGACAAGGGGAAAGAAGGGGGTAAAAAGGACCTAATTCGGGACTGGATAATACTCCTCCTCTCGGCAATAGGGGCCGTAGTTCTTTTATCCTTCTTTCCCGGGAAGGTGGAGCCGACGACCTCTACGGCCCTAAACTACCTGACCGAGATGGCCTGGATACTGCCCGCAGTAATGATACTGATGGGGCTATTCAAGGTCTGGGTCTCAAAAGAGATGGTGATCAAGTACCTGGGTAAGGCCTCCGGGCTGAAGGGAATACTTATCGCCGCACTTCTGGGCTCAACCCCTACCGGACCACTGTATGTCGCCTTCCCGCTCGCGGCGGCGATGATCGACAAGGGCGCCCGAATATTGAATATTGTCGTCTTCCTCTCCGCCTGGGCCTGTATCAAGATTCCCCAGGAGATGATCGAAATCCAGTTCCTCGGACTTAAGTTCATGGCGGCAAGGCTGGTCCTGACCGTCCTGCTCGTATCGGTTATGGGCTTAGTTATAGAGAAGATAATAGAGAGCACGGGCTCTATCAGCCCGGAACTAGAATGAGGAATTAATCTCTCACAAGTTTAACTCAATCAATTACACAAAGAGGTGTAAAAAATGGAAGTCACGGATCTAAAGAAGTTGTCACCGAAGAAAAGAGCGGAGGTCTTCTACGAGGCCGAGGAGTTTTCCGAAAGGTTGATCGAACTGCCACCCGGAGGAAAAATACCGCCCTGTGTTATGGATACCTACGTATCCTTTTACGTTATCTCCGGAAAAGCTGTGGTATCAGTCGACGACAAAAAAACCGACCTCCAGGAAGGAGAATGTATGATAACGGAACCGGCTACTCTGGAGATGAAGACCGAGAAGGGAGTGAAGACTTTGGGAATTCAGGTGGAGAAGAGGTGACCTAAGTTACACGTAACTCCCATAGAACCCTCCCAAAATCTACAAATAAGCCCGCTAAGCTTTGGGTAGATCGGCTAGGGCCGATCAATATATTAAACGGGAGGAGGAAACCTGTATTTGGTGATAGATACCTGCTAGGGAGTAGACCTTTGCCTGTTTGAGTTTACCAAACTTACCGGGGAGGCCGAGTACAAACTGAGCGAGGAGCTTGAACTAACCACCGGTATTGCGCTAACTTCCGGAGATGGATTAGAAAAGCTCTTCGTCAGTACAACGATGTCTTGGTAGCTTTGGGTAATTAAAATGATTTTTTTGAGAATGACAATATACTAGCATCTAGAATTGAAAAAATACCTTTTTGAATCAAGCCCCAACTCGATTCTAGATACTGGAAATACTGGCAGTTCATACTACTTAGAAACTTACATAAACTTTCCAAAATTAAATGAAGATGTGATCTCTTGATTTAGGATATCACCGGTATTTCAACCGGTCTCGATCTCTCTAACGATCCTTTCTCCCAGATCCACGACCTTTTCCATATCATCTTCTTCCGGAGAACCTTTGACCTCGACCGCTCCCAACAATTCTCCCGAGGTTCCGTCGACTAATTTCGAAAGTTCTTTGACCGCACCGCCAGCCCAGCCGTGTGATTCCACTACACCAAAGTACCTGGTGGGTGGATTCAGCTTTTTGGCCAGTGTGGCAATATAAACAATCTGTGGATGTGGACCAGCCATAACGGTGAGCGTACCGACTTGCTCTGTTTTACTTTCTCAAACTAAACCGAATTAACTTAAAAACAAACCTTAAACTCAAGCGCAAATGCACTCAAAAAGCTCGTCGTCAATATTCCCCCCACTTACCACAACCACCGTTGTTTTACCCTTGAATTTGTTGGGATGTTCCATTAACGCAGCAACCCCTACTGCTCCGGCGCCCTCTGACCTCTGTCCGTCTTCCTCCCACAGGGATCTTATCGCTTTGCGAATTGTTTTCTCTTTTACCGGGATAATCTCATCCACTAACCTCTGGACTAATTCAAAGGTAATGGCCCCTTCTTCTATTCCACCCGCAAGACCATCCGCAATTGAATCCCGGGTTTCCATTTCTACAATTTGTCCCGCCCTGACTGATTCGTACATTACAGGAGAGGCCTGCGATTGAGCACCGATAATTCTCAGGTTCGGATTATTGGCCTTCACTACACTGGCTATACCGGATACGAGGCTCCCTCCACCTACCGGCACCACTACAACCTCAACTTCGGGTAAATCTTCCACTATTTCAAACCCCACAGTGCTTTGGCCGGCAACAATAAGTTGGTCGTTATAAGAGGATAGATAGGTCATACCCTCTTCTTCCGCTACATTATGGGCTTTTCTTTCCGCTTCATCAAAATTATCCCCGTATAGAGTCAAATCGGCACCAAACTTTCTAATCTTTTGAGTCTTCTTTTCTGGAGTATAATTCGGAACAAAGATCTTAACCGGGACATTTAACTGCTTCCCAACCCGGGCAAGGGCGAGCCCGTGGTTTCCGGAAGAAGCTGTCGTCACACCGTTTAATTCTCCATTTTCCTGCAAGCACAGTAGCCCATTATATACCCCTCGGATTTTAAATGCTCCTGTGAGTTGTGTGTTTTCCAACTTCAAATGCACGGATCCATCACACAGGGAACTCAAGTACTCAGAATAAGTTAAATCCGTCCTTCTGACGTACTTATTTATCCTTTCGTACGCCAG
>JAGXLP010000068.1 GCA_018334615.1 Candidatus Bipolaricaulota bacterium | reverse complement strand
AAAATCTGAACTTAAACGAAGAGGGCTGGTACGACAAGTTGACTCGGGACTCGTTCCTCCTTATCAGGAATTTCCTGAAGGAAAGGACTGAGAGAAGGTTATACCTTGAAGGCTCATTGAACATAATTGGGGGGGACACGCAGGAATCCCAGGATACTGAAAAGCTAAAACGAGTATTTAATTACCTGGACGAAGACAAGCTTACAAAAATTACGGAAACCTGCAAGGACAAGGATAAACAAATAAATGCTTTAGTGGGTATCAAGGACCATTCAACGCTTCTTCCATACAGCCTGATTGTCAAAAGACTTGCCAATTGTTCCAGTTCTCTGGGAATCATGGGTCCGATTAATATGGATTACAGCAAGTCGTTCTCCACAGTTCAGTACATCGGTAGCAGGTTGGATACATTATTGACCGCCGGAAAGAAGAATTAGCGATAGAGAGGTGATTTTTGTGGAAAAAGATACCAGGGAAGAAGAAAGCAAAAAGAAAGAAGAAGATTACCGGGATCTGGACGAAGTAACGGATGAAGGGTCCCGCACAGTTGAAGTAAGTGAACCGGAAGAAAGTACGGGGAAATTGGACGAACTGGAAGAGGAGCTGGCGGAAAAAGAGGAAACCATTCAAGATTTGAAGGATAGAATTAGACACCTCAAGGCCGACTTTGAGAACTACAAAAAGAGACAGGGCAAGAAAACTGAAGAGAAAATAAAAAAGGCTAGAGGGGAATTGATAACCGAGATAGTACCGATCTACGACAACCTGGACAGAGCGTTTAAAAGCTTTGAAAAAAACGATGACGAGGAATCGTTTATCGAAGGGGTCGAGAAAATCTACGCTCAGTTCGACGAGTTCCTGTCCAAACAGGATGTAGAGTTAATTAAGGCCGAGGGAGAGAAATTTGATCCAAACAAGCACGAAGCACTCATGCGGGTTGAATCGGATAAACATGAACACAACGAGATAACTGAAGAATTTGAACGAGGCTATCGGTACAAGAACGAGGTACTCAAGCCAAGCAAGGTAAAGGTAAATATCAATCCCTCGCCAAATGAGGGAGAAAACAATAATAATTCATCAGAAGCAAATTAAGGGAGGTAGATAGAGAATGGCCAAAGAGAAAATTATCGGAATAGATCTGGGAACTACCAATTCGTGTGTTGCCGTCCTGGAAGGCGGAGACCCGGAAGTAATTACCAATGCCGACGGAAACAGGACCACGCCGTCAGTGGTAGCATTTACCGACGAAGACGAGCGCCTGGTGGGGGAAACTGCAAAACGGCAGGCAATCACAAACCCAGAAAGGACAGTAACCTCGATTAAACGGAAAATGGGGGAAGATTACGTAGTTAAGATCTCGTCTGACGGCAAGAAAGAAACATACAACCCAGAGCAGATTTCCTCTATGATACTCCGGAAGATCAAGGAAGACGCGGAAGAAAGGCTCGGTCGAGAAGTGAGAAAGGCAGTCATTACCGTCCCTGCTTACTTCAACGACAGCCAGCGCCAGGCAACAAAAGACGCAGGTAAACTGGCGGACCTCGAGGTGGAGCGGATAATAAATGAACCAACCGCCGCCTCGCTTGCCTACGGTCTAAAGGACGAATCCGACCAAACAATTTTAGTTTACGACCTCGGCGGAGGAACTTTTGACGTATCAGTGCTCGAACTCGGTGACGGAGTATTTGAGGTAGTTGCCACGGACGGGGACACAAAGCTGGGCGGGGACGACTTTGACCAGAAAATAATCGACTGGCTCGTTGACAAATTCGAGAGCCAGGAAGGAATAGATCTCTCCGAAGATCCCAGCGCCCTCCAGCGACTGAAGACAGCGGCAGAGGAGGCAAAAAGGGAGCTATCCTCCAGGAAAGAAACTACGATAAATCTGCCCTATATCACGGCCGACCAGAGCGGACCCAAACACCTCGAAGAAAAATTGACCCGGGCTAAATTCGAAAGCATGATAAACGAGCTTCTATCCCGGACCATGAATATCCTGGAATCGGTACTGTCAGAAGCCAGCATGACAAAAAATGACATCGATCAGGTAGTACTGGTCGGCGGTTCCACCAGAATTCCCAAAGTTCAAGAATTAATCGAGGAACACGTTCCGGGTAAGGTCAACAAGGAAATTAATCCGGATGAAGTAGTGGCCAGGGGAGCCGCAATTCAGGGAGGCGTGTTAGCCGGTGAAGTAGACGATTTGGTACTGCTGGACGTTACACCCCTCACGCTCGGTATCGAAACGCTCGGTGGAGTTACGACTCCGTTAATCGAAAAGAACACAACGATACCGACCGAAAAATCTAAAACCTTCTCGACTGCCGAGGACAACCAGACCACCGTTGATATTCACGTGGTACAGGGCGAAAGAAAGATGGCAAGTGACAACAAGAGCATCGGGCGATTCCAGTTAACCGGTATTCCCCCGGCTCCCAGAGGTACCCCTCAGATCGACGTGAATTTCGAGATCGACGCCGACGGAATCCTCCACGTCTCAGCAGAGGATAAAGGAACCGGAAAGTCCGAATCCATTACGATCGAAGAACCCTCCAGGTTATCTGAAGAAGAAATAGAGCAAATGAAGGAGGAAGCAGAAAAACACGAGGAAGAGGATAAACGAAAGGCCGAAAAAGTGGAAACAAAGAACAAAGCCGACCAGCTGGTCTACTCAACAAGGGAAAGTTTAGAAGAGTTCGGGGATAAGCTCGACGAGGATGCAAAGGAAGAGATAGAAGAAAAAATAGAAAACCTGGAAGAACTGGTCGAAGAAGATGTTTCCAAAGAAGAAATCGAGGAGGGTATCGAGGAACTTAACGAAGCAGCCCAGGAAATCGGCCAAACCGCTTATGGAGAAGGACAACAGGGCCCGGGACCAGGAGGCGCTGCAGGACAGGGAGCTACGGGCCCGGGCGGCGCAGCTGGACCCGGAGGTCCGGGAACGACTGGTCAAGCAGGCGGTTCGACCGGGGATGACGAAGACGAGTACGTCGACGCAGAATATGAAGAGCCGGAGGATGAAGAATAATCAATAAGGACTTATCATAAATGGATTAAGATATCGATTCTAAGCTAATTTAATTCAACACAAGGGCCGGTACTTATGGCAAAAGATTATTACGACATACTGGACGTAAATGAAGACGCTTCTGAGGACGAAATAAAGAAAGCTTACCGGAAAAAGGCAAAAAAATACCATCCGGACATGAATCCGGATCTAGACAAGGAAGAAGCTGAGGAGAGGTTTAAAGAGGTTACTGAAGCATACGAAGTTCTATCAGATCCGGATAAACGAGCTCAGTACGACCGGTTTGGCCATGCCGGTCCTTCCCAGGGATTCGACTTTAACAACCAGGACTTCGAACGAGCGAGAAGTGCTTTTTCGGATAGTTCTTTTGACGATATTTTCGATCTCTTTTTTGGCGAAGGCAGGAGGCGAGGCAGATCTCAGACTGCCGCCCAGAAAGGCGAAGACCTACAGAGAAAACTGAGAATCTCGCTCGAAGACGCGGCAAAAGGCACCCAGGTAAAGTTTTCAATTCCGCGTTTCGTAAAGTGCGACAGTTGCAACGGCTCCGGGGTCAAGCCAGGCTCATCCAAAAGAACCTGTCCCCACTGCAATGGCCGAGGAGAAATTCGCCAGAAACAGCAGACCATGCTCGGCAGTTTTGTTAACGTGCAGACTTGTCCAAAATGTGGGGGAAGCGGAGAAATTATTGATGATCCCTGTACAAAATGCCGGGGAGAGGGAAGAGTAAAAGAGAAGACGGAAATTTCGGTCAAGGTGCCTCCCGGTGTCAAAGACGGGTCCCGGTTAAGACTTAAGAGAAAGGGAAACGTGGGGCGAAAAGGAGCTCCAGCGGGTGACCTGTTTATTATGGTGGATATCAAGGAACACGAGACATTTATTCGAAAGGGCGACGATATCCTCACCACCGTACCAGTCCACTTTACCCAGTTAATCCTGGGTGGGGAAGTTTCCGTTCCTACGTTGGACGGAGTGGAAAAAATAAAGGTTGAGCCAGGGACTCAATCGGGTGAAAAGATAAAACTCCGGAAAAGGGGAATTCCTCACTTAAACAAACCAGGTAAGGGAGACCAAATAGTGAGATTAAAAGCCATAACCCCGACCGACCTCGACCCCGAAGAAAGGAATCTGGTAGAAGAGCTAAACGAGCGACTCGGTAGCCCGATGGGGAATAATTCGGACGAGAGCGAGTCTTTCTTCGAAAAGTTAAAAAACTTTCGTGAAGAATTCAGAAAGTAAGGACCTGGCAAGCTGGCACTTACCCGGTAATTCCCGTTTGTCTATCAAGCAAAGCTCAGGGGAAGTCCGGGTAAGTGCCGGACGTTAAGTTTTCCTTGTTATTGGAGAAAACTCCCGGCGATTTCGACCAGCTTATCTCTTCCTACTCCCTGTCCTAACAGGTAGTAAAACGATTCATCCTTCTGCCAGCCCACTTCATATATCTCCCTTTCTAACTCCTCGGGCAACTGTTCTTTCACCGTTTCTCCCCGATCCACAAGTCTACCCGTAACCCCTTCCCACTCTACCTCTTCTCCACCCTCTGAGAGGAAGGATCGGTGACGACTCATCTCTCGGGAAAGGAAATTTCCGGCAAGAATCTGAATTGAGCTGGACGGCCTGCCCCCGTCTTCCCCGGACTCGATAAAGACAAGCGAGCTGAAGGCTCTCTCGTTATCCCTGTCCACGTTGACAGATATCTCGTCCCGGGCGGGTTGGTAACCCTTATCCCTCAAATCCGAAAACGGAACGGAAACGGGGAATTCTTCTTCAAATTCCTCCACCGAAACAAGGTTTTCCTCAAACACTTTATCTACTTTCGAGGGGTCAAACTGGAAATCTTTCCTGCCGAGCTCGTCGATTTCAAAATCAGAGTACTCCACAAAGACAGGTCCTCCCTGGCTGGCCGGGTACCTTAGCTGCTCTTCCTGACCGGGATAGTAGGTAATCTTAAGGGGAAGTCCCAGCTCCCTGTCAATCGCCAGTTCCGCTCTATCCAGATTGAAAACTTCATCCTTTAAAAATAGGGAACGGCGAGAGCTTTTGGGCTTTATTCCAATACGATCGACGGGCCGACCATCTATTTCACCTTCACCCTCCCCTTTTAATAGAAAGTCACGCACAAGGTCCGGTAAAAAACCCAGCTGCCCAACGATATCCACGCCTGTAAACGGGGAACCCAATCGCTTTCCCTGTTTTTTATAAGCCGTACCCTTGTTCAGGAGATGGATCCAGGTAGTTTTTCCCTCGTAGATGACTCGAGAATTGACAAGATCGTCCCCGGAAAACTCCGGACCTCCCGAAACCTTGATTTCGAATTCCTCAAAGGGGTTCTGATATTCCTCGTACTCTACTACCACGCTTCTCGGCTTCCGGAACTTTACATGGCCCTTTAGCCTCAAACCGCCAGCAGTTACCTCCTGATCGGCCTCAAAGCTACTCAATTCATCGTACCTTCTTCCGGTCAATTCGGCCAACTCTTTCAAACTAGGCATCATAAATCACCGTAATTTCTCCCTTTTATTTAGAAAGGTTCGTATTTTTCGTCCTCCACTTCGTCAACCGTACCGGCAAGAAGATTAATGATGTTGTCAAGGTCGGTCAAACTCACCACCTCACTTGGGCTATGCATATACCTATTCGGAACTGAGACAAGGCCGGTGGCTACGCCGCCACGGGTCAATTGTATGGCATTAGCATCGGTCCCGGTGCCTCCGGGAGCTCCAGTAACCTGGTAGGGAATGTCGTTCTTCTCAGCTACCTGAACCATCTTTCTAAATAGAACGGGATTGATATTTGGCCCCTTTGAAAGCAGAGGTCCACCGTTTATCTTCGCTTCCCCGACTTTTCTTTTTTCCTTATCCATTGAAGGGGTGTCCGTAGCGAAGCTAACGTCGACCGCGATACCAATATCGGGATTAATTCCAAACGCGGAGGTTTGAGCGCCCCTGAGACCGATCTCCTCCTGGACTGTAGCCACGGCGTGTACCTCAGCGTTCGGGTTCAACGCGGCAAGTTTCCGGGCAGCTTCCAGCACGACGAAACCTCCGCTCTTGTCGTCAAACCCTCTTGCAGCAACCAAATCCCCCTGTAACCTCGTGAAGGAATAATCGAGGACCCCTGCGGACCCAACTTCAACCAGTTCTTCTGCTTCTTCTTTGTCCTCAACTCCCATATCGATCCAGAGGTCTTCCGTCTTTACGACCTTCTTCTGTTCCTCTTCCTCTAGCAGATGGATCGGCTTTCGTCCCACGACACCAATAACTTCTTCGTTCTTCCCGCGGATCCGGACCCTTTGTCCCGGCAGAACCTGGTTATCCCAGCCACCTATCGTAGTGAAGAAGAGATAACCCTCATCGGTAATCTGGGTTACCATCAGCCCAATTTCATCAGTATGCCCTGCAAGCATTACCCGGGGGCTGCCTCCTTTATTTACAACCGCAAACGAATTTCCGTGCAGGTCGCCCTTAACTTCGTCCGCAAAATTTTCTGCCTCTTTCTTCCAGATCTCTGCAGCTTGGTCCTCATACCCCGACGGGCTGATAGTGTTGACGTAATTTTCCAGAAAATCCACCGTCTCTTTCTTCATAATAATA
>JAGXLP010000067.1 GCA_018334615.1 Candidatus Bipolaricaulota bacterium | reverse complement strand
TCAAACAGTAGTTAGTTCATCTCCTATACTCATTTAGAAGTTGATCTCAAGTGAGAGAATTGCCCAACTTAGGACAGAATAAAAAATCGTGCTTTCACCTTAACCCTCGGGAGTTGTTACTGACCCCGGGTAGAGCTAAAATTAACCATCATGCAGAACCAAACAGGAACCAAACTCCACTTCAGTGTGATGTTGCCGTTGTTCATACTCCTGGGATTACTGAGTACAGGGCAGGCGCTGTACAAAATTAGTGCAACCATTAACGGCGAAATTTACAATACTCCGGGTGGCCACGTGGGAGAGCTTACTCCGAAAGACTGGGATTTGCCCTACCAGGACGTTCAGTTTGAAACAAGCGACGGCTCAACTATTGAAGGTTGGTTCGTCGACAAGGAAGATTCATCTCGAGCGGTCATATTTGCTCCCGGCAGAGGGGCAAATCGCTGGGATATTCTTGAGAACGCCCCGGTTAGGTACCTCTACGAAAACGATTTCGACATATTGTTGTTCGACCCGCGAAATACGGGACTAAGCGAAGGTGACCGATACGGCTTCGGTTATTTTGAGAGCCAGGATATCATACACGCATGTAAATTCCTCCGCAAAGAGAAGGGGGTAACAGCCATCGGGGTCTGGGGTGGATCCGCCGGTGCCTCTGCCGCTATTATCGCTGGTCTAGAATCTTCTACTGTGGACGCAATTATCGCGGATAGCCCTTACGCAAGCTTAAAAATGGCCGCTTCAAGTTATGGAAGACACAAAAACGATAAACTTTTACAGATATTTTTTCCTTTTTACATGGGTGTGGCCAGGTTCGTCCTAAATTTTGACATCTACAGTAAAACCGATCTGTTCAACAGGGTTCAAAATCTTAAAACACCTCTTTTCCTCATTCACGGATTGGAAGACCAGGCGCTCGAGCCGCTTAATTCACAACTACTTTACGAAAGAGCAGGCGGGCCAAGGAGGCTCTGGTTGTCCGAGGGTGCCTGGCACGTAGGAACCCATGAAGTATATCCGATGGAGTACAGAAAAAGGGTAACGGCCTTTTTCGATAGTTACCTGGGTCAAAGTATCCCGGGCTAAGGTGTCGGTTTTATGAAATTAGAGAAAATAAAATTAACAAACTTTCGAAACCTCGACGAAATTGAAATAAAGACAAATCCCCGGCTCAATTTGATATTTGGGCCTAACGGATCCGGAAAAACGAATTTCTGTGAGGCAATTTATTTTGCCTCGACAGGGAACAATCTAAAGGGTAGAAGACAAAGAGAACTAATAAACTGGGACTCCGAATACACTTTGGTCAAGTTGGCTACGGCTAACGACGATGTAGTAGTCGTGTATCTAGAAACGGGGGATCGCAAGGAGTTAAAGGTTAATTCTAAAAATGCACGGCAGTCCGATCTTCGGTCACTGATTCCAACCCATATATTCGTTCCCGGTGATCTCTACATCCCCAAGGGACCTCCTCAACAGAGAAGAGACATGCTCAACCGCCAGCTGGGACTTTTGAGCGCCGACTATGGGAAAAGGTTGTCGGAATACCAATCAGAGTTAAAGAAGAAAAACACTTTGCTAAAAAAAGACAAGATGAACGAGGAATTTCTGTCCGTTCTGAACGAGCGATTGGTCGATCTCGGGGTGGAAATTTCCTTGAAGAGGGCGAATTACCTTCAGAGATTGAACGAACGTCTTCCGGAAATATATGGTCTGTTCGGTCCTCCTGAGGAAAAGCTAAGCCTACATTACGCCGAAGATATCTCGCCGGAAAGTTCGAAAGAGGAACTAAAGGCTCTTCTTATGAACCAACTGGAGGAAAACAGGGACAGAGAAATGAAACAGGAAACTTCGGTTGTTGGTCCCCATCGTGACAAGTTCGAATACCGTTTGAACGGAAAAAACCTGCGAAAATTTGGATCACAGGGCGAGTTGAGAACTGCTGTAATTTCCACTTATCTTGCTTATCTCAACTTGTACGAGGAAAACTTCGAGGAATGGCCCATATTGATCCTGGACGATATTTTGAGCGAGCTTGACCGGGGTCGAGGAGAGTCGTTTCTGGAAAACCTGCCCGAAGCACCCCAGATATTCATGACAACGGCAACAAGGGACTCGGCGTTCAAAAAGCTCTCCGGGGAGTTTTCCGTTCTAAGGATTAACGGAGGAAAGATACTACAAAAGTGACTCTCGATAACGATATCCTTTCGGCAATTTTCAGGAGAAATAACCTGTTAGGCGAGTACGAAGAACAGGAACCAATTTTTGTCTGGACCGAGGTCGCCGGTGAAATTGGCAAGATCGCTCGCCCAAAAAAAGTCAAAGGAAATAGCCTTGTACTCGAGGTACCATCGGCGGCCGCAAAACAGGAACTGTCCTTCCTGAAAGAAGAGTTCCTCGAAAAGTTAAACGAGAATCTGGAATACGCAAAGATAGACAACCTAAGATTCGAGCTGGGCCAGTTCACGGCGGAAAATTCAGGTGGGAGCGATAAATTCGATCTGAGCCAGGTTTCTTTGACAGAAGAGGAGCAAGAAAGAATTGATAATGCTGTCTCCCGGGAAGGGCTGGAAAGAAAAACGAGAATCAGTTTGAAGAACTTACTCTTAACTCAGCAAAAAAAACGGAAGCTAAGGTTGGAAAACGGGTGGAAAGAGTGTCCTTCCTGTGGCGGAATTTTCCCGGAAGATAAGTGTTCCTATTGTGGTTTTCAAACCAGTTGTAGTTGATACTGTTACTTGAAATCGGTACACTTCTACAACTATGTCAAATCTTTTAAAAAATGGCTCCAGGAGGGTACAGTGATAAAAAGTACAACTATAATAGCCATTCTTTCACCCGATGAGCGTAAATCAGTAGTTGCCTCCGACGGACAGGCAACTATGGAAGATACCGTGGTAAAAAACAACACTGACAAGGTTCGAGTGTTATACGAGGGAAAGGTGCTGGCCGGATTTGCTGGCTCCACCGCCGACGCCATGACCCTGTTTGACAAGTTTGAAGGAAAACTTGAGCAGTACTCCGGTAAACTGGAAAGAGCTGCGGTGGAGCTTACTAAGGAGTGGCGCACGGATAAGATTTTGAGAAAACTAGAGGCGTTGATGGTCGTGGTAGACGACAGTTCACTGTTATTAATATCCGGGGCGGGAGACGTATTACGGCCTGATTACAACGTAATAGGCATAGGTTCGGGTGGATCTTACGCCTTATCCGCAGGAAGGGCACTACTGAGTAATTCGAACCTTACAGCCGAGGAGATCGCAAGGGAATCGCTTCTAATTACCTCATCCATAGACGTCTACACCAACGATCAGATCTCGCTCAAGTCAATCGAGTGGCAAGATCCAGAGGAATGAGAAAATGGTAAATCTACCTTCTATAGTTGAGGAAGAAAGTAAGGACCTGACTCCCCGGGAAATAGTCGACAGGCTCGACCAGTATATAATCGGACAGGACGAAGCCAAGCGATCAGTGGCAATTGCGTTGAGAAATAGGGTCAGGCGGCAGAAAGTCGAGAGCGAAATAAAAGACGAGATAAAACCGAAGAACATCTTGATGATTGGCCCCACAGGAGTAGGGAAGACCGAAATTTCCCGCAGACTCGCTAGAGTGGCCCGGGCTCCGTTCTTAAAAGTAGAAGCAACAAAATTCACCGAGGTAGGCTACATGGGGCGAGACGTGGAGTCCATGATTAGAGATCTGATGAGCCGGGGAATCGAAATGGTCCGTCAGGCCGAAGTTAAAAAGGTCGAGGAAGAGGCCCACGAGATGGTGGAGAACAGAATCCTGGACAACCTTCTGCCAACCGAGGAGGCCAAGGAAGAAAGGTCTAAGAGCCTCGAGCGGACCAGAGATAAGTTAAAGAGAAAACTGCGCCAGGGCGATCTGGACGAACGCTACATAGAAGTCTCCGTACAACAATCCAACGTCCCACAGGTCGAGGTATTTTCAAACCAAGGAATGGACCAGATGGGAATTGATATGGGTGACGTAATGGGGAATATGTTTCCGTCTAAGAAAGAAACCAAACGGGTAAAAATCAAGGAAGCCAGAGATCTCTTGTTCGATCAGGAAGTTGACAAGTTACTAAATGAGCAGGAGATAAAACGGCGAGGCCGGGAACTTGCCGAAGAATCCGGCATCATATTCCTCGACGAAATAGATAAAATCGCTGGCGATAGACCGGGTGAATCCGGTGGTGAAGGGCCCGGCGTTTCCAGACAGGGCGTCCAGCGAGACATACTTCCGCTACTGGAAGGATCCACGGTCAGGAGCAAGCAGGGTACCATCAATACGGAAAACATACTATTCATTACCGCCGGGGCATTTAACGTCTCCAAACCGTCGGATCTCATTCCTGAACTCCAGGGGCGATTGCCAATTCGGGTCGAGCTGGATAGCCTGGGGGTAGGGGAGTTTAAGCGAATTCTTACCGAGCCCAGGGATGCGCTGGTAAAACAGTATAAAGCTTTGTTGGACGTGGAAGGACTCGAGCTTGAATTCACAGAAGGGGCAATTGACGAGATTGCCCGGTCTTCAGCGCGACTAAACGAAAATACGGAAAACATAGGGGCTCGGCGCCTGGAGACGGTGATGGAGAAGTTGATGGAAAAGATTTCCTTTGAAGCTCCGGAGATGGAGAAGGGCCAAAAGGAGATCGATCGTGAGTACGTAAAGGACAAGCTGGAGAAGATAGTGGAGGACAGAGACCTATCCCGTTATATTCTCTAGCTGATTAATTTACCAGAGGGGTGAATCAAGTGAAACTTACTCTCCCGGACGGAGATAAATTAGAAATAGAAGAAGGAACAAGAGTTATAGACATTGCTTACGACATAGGTGAAGGTTTGGGCAATGCAACGGTTGGGGCTACTTTAGATGGGGAATTACTGGATTTACGAGATGAAGTAGTAGACGAAGGAGATTTCGAAATTATCACGATCGATTCACCCCGGGCAAACGAAATTATCAGACATACGGCCTCCCACGTAATGGCACAGGCTGTCAAGCGTCTGTACGAAGACGTAAAGTTAGCAATAGGACCGGCCATCGACGATGGTTTTTATTACGACTTTGATCTTCCAAAATCCCTATCTGAGGAGAACTTTGCTGAAATAAAGAGCAAAATGGAAGATATAGTTGAAGAAGGCTACGAAATCGAGCGGTTAACCATGGACGCAGAGGAGGCAGAGGAGTATTTATCAGATAAGAACGAGAAATACAAGCTTGAACTGCTGAACGAGTTCGTATCGGAAGGGGAGAAAGAAGTTTCTTTTTACCGCCAGGACGGTTTTACGGACTTATGCGAAGGTCCTCACCTTCGGGACACCTCTCAACTTAAGCACTTCGAACTGCTGGACGTAGCCGGTGCTTACTGGCGGGGAGACGAGAACAACGTAATGCTTCAGCGAATCTATGCAACCGCTTTTGCGAAAGAAAAGAACCTTAAGGAATACGTACAAAGGAAAGAGGAAGCTAAGGAACGTGACCATAGAAAACTAGGTCCCGAACTGGATCTATTTACGTTTCACCCCGAACTCGGGCCGGGCTTGGTTTACTGGCATCCCAAAGGTACAGAGGTGCTCCACCAGATCAAGGAGTTCTGGCGCGCAAAACACAGAAAGGCGGGATACGAGTTCGTCTCCACCCCCCATATAGGGAAGAGCGATCTATGGGAGAAAAGCGGGCACCTTGATTACTTCCGTGAGGACATGTTCCCTCCAATGCGGGAGAGCAACCAGGAATACTTTCTGAAGCCTATGAACTGCCCGTTTCACATCCAGATTTATCAAAGCCGAACCAGAAGCTACCGGGATCTACCCCTGAGGTGGGCCGAGCTGGGAACCGTCTATCGTCACGAGAGATCCGGCGTACTTCACGGCTTACTCCGGGCGAGAGGTTTTACTCAGGATGATGCCCACGTTATTACTACCCCGGACCAGGTCAAAGAGGAAGTAACCGGAGTGCTGAACTTAACTTTCGATATTATGTCGGCTTTCGGGTTTAATGATTACAAAGTGGCCCTCTCGACCAAACCGGAAAAAGCAGTCGGAGACGCAAAAAGATGGGAGGAAGCTACCGAAGCTCTACGTGAATCCATAATGGATCTAGGTCTGGATTACGAAGTAGAGAAAGGCGAAGGGGCATTTTACGGTCCGAAGATAGATGTACATCTCGAAGACGCTCTCGGACGGTTCTGGCAAACTACTACCGTTCAGTTCGATTTTAACTTACCCGAGAGGTTCGACATGACTTACATGGGTTCCGACGGGCGCGAACATAGGCCTTACATGATTCACAGAGCCCTGATGGGAACCCTGGAAAGGTTCTTTGGATTACTGGTTGAACACTACAAAGGAGCGTTCCCCGTTTGGCTTTCTCCTGTTCAGGTAGCTGTTCTTCCCGTGACCGAAGATAATAATGAATACGCGGAAAAGGTGGCTGAAAAGATAAGGAATGAGGGCATAAGGGTTGACGCAAGGACGGGCACTGACGAGAACCTTTCCCGGGAAATACATGAAGCTCAACTGGAAAAGATTCCTTATATGCTGGTGGTTGGGGATAAAGAAGAGGAGACTGGTGAAGTGTCGTTACGTTTGAGAACGGAAGAAGATCTTGGGCCTCGACCATTAGAAGAATTTATAGAGTTCGCAACCGAGAAAATAGAGGAAAAAGCTCGGCTCTGATTTATTGGCATA
>JAGXLP010000066.1 GCA_018334615.1 Candidatus Bipolaricaulota bacterium | reverse complement strand
TTCATTCAGGACCCGCCTCGCTTCTGTAACGTAATCGCTTATAGCCTTGCGAAGTTTTCGATTTGCCCCGTATTTTTTGCTTTCACCGAGGTATTTAACAAATTCGACTTCAAGGCGCTTACCGTATAACTCTCCCTCAAAATCTAACAAGTGAACCTCTAGCCGATGGTCGTCGCTATCGTCGAAACTCGGCCGACTCCCCACGTGCACAGCACTTTTGACCTGCCTACCGTCGACCTTAGCCAGCGCAGCGTAACTTCCCCCTCGGGGTAAAGCGACCCTATCATCAATATCCACGTTGGCAGTAGGGAAACCGATATCGGACCCGATTTTATCACCTTTTAACACTTCGCCCGAAAACACGGGATATCTACCCAAAAGTTCCGTAACTAGAGCGATATTTCCTTCACTGAGCAATTGGCGAACCCAGGTGCTACTGACCGGTCTTCCTTGCTTCTTCAATTGTTTTTTGGGATGAACCGTGAACCTTCCGCGACTAAGATCTTCAAGATCCCGATAAGATCCTGTCCTATTTCGGCCAAACCGCCAATCATCACCTACAACAACAGCCTTCACATTTAACTCATTTACTAGAACTCTCTCCACAAACTGCTCAGGAGCAAGATCCTTTACCTCGAGAAAATTTCCAAGCACTACTCTTTGAACGTAATCGCCTAACAGGTCTATCTTCCTGCGAGGCTCCATCAATAAAGGAGGACCCTGCTCTCCTAAATACCTCTTCGGCGGTAGTTCGTACGTATAGGCCGAGCTCTCCAGTTCTCTACTTTCCGCGATATCCCTGGTAGTTCTGAGCAATAACTGGTGACCAATATGAACTCCATCGAATGTCCCGATGGTTAAAACCAGACCTTTAGAGCTAGTTTTTTTGGGATCATATTTGTCTTCGACCTCACTCCGCAAGCCCTCAGTTCCTTCCTGGTATTCGCTGATCATCTCGTATCCTTTCCCTGAGGTCATTCAATACTTTTTCTTTAACGTCATCTAGTTTCCCTTCCACCATACACCCGGCAGCAACCATGTGACCACCCCCGCCAAACTTACTGGCGACTTCACTGACATCTATTCCGTTCTTTGATCTGAATGAAACCTTTATCTTGTTTTCGGGTAGTTTCTTGAAAAGGCAAGCAACTCTGGCTCCCTTAGTTGATCGTAACTTGCCAACTATACCCTCTGTATCTTCCTGAGTGGCTCCTGCCCGTTCAATAACCTCAGGCGTGATCTCTGCCCACACAATTTCGTCTTGAAAGCTTGCCTCCGCCAGGACCTCGCCCAGCAATCTCAATTTGGAGAATGGCTCCTTTTCGTATAAATTTACAATCACGGATCGGGCATCCGCTCCATTTTCAAGGAGGTTGGAGGCCCTGCTCAGCACATCTGGGTTTACGTTCTTGTTCTGAAATGACGAAGTATCCGCGATAATGCCAGAATAGAGGGCAGTAGCGATATGTTCATCTATTTGAAGCCCCATGTACTCAATCAGTTCTGCAATTATTTCCGTGGTCGCCGCTACCGGCCTAACGTAATTTATATCGCCAAATTTGGTATTGTCTTTATGGTGGTCAATATTAATTAAAGTCAAGGTTTTAAAAAACTTCTTACCTCTGTCGCCCAGTCTCTCTAGATCACTACAATCAACTACTATGCCTATTTCCACGTCCTTTACCTCTTCCCCCAGTTCGTCTGCCTCCAATACCTGATCGGATCCCTTTAAAAAACTGAGGTTTTTGGGGACACCGTCGCGATTGTAAAGTATCGTTTTCTTTCCTCTCTGTCGCAGTATACGGCTTAGCCCCAGTTGGCTTCCGATCGCATCGGCTTCCGGACTTCTGTGAGACCCAATAATGAATTTGTCGTGGCGGGAAAGTACATCTTCAATTTCTTTCAGTCTATTCATTGCAATTCCTTTTTCTCACTTATCAGGTGAGTATTCTTGAGGGTCACGAATAGCTGAGAATTATGATGAGATTCCCAACTAGTCTTCAATTGTTTCCAGACAAATTATATCAACGGGGATTCTACAAATCAAAACAGAACTGGAGTTGTTGCACCTCCCTGGTTCTACCATTTACAATACTATTGCTATGAATGAAAAAGAAAACGAAAAGCATGGTCCGTTAAGCGGGGTTGAAAAGCCAGGAGATTCCGGGTTGTCCAACCTAAGACCTAAGAAGCTGGACGAGTTCATCGGACAGGAGGGAGTAAAAAGACGGCTGTCTATCCTGCTGGAAGCAGCACTCAATCGTGGTGATTCCGTAGATCACACACTATTTCACGGACCTCCCGGCCTGGGAAAAACAACCCTTGCTCACATAGTGGCACACGAAATGGGGGTCAACATAAAAACGACCTCTGGTCCGGCGATCGATAAACCGGGAGATCTTGCCGCTATCGTTAGCAACTTGACTCCCGGAGATATATTATTTATCGACGAAATTCACCGGTTAAGGCGTAACGTGGAAGAGGTTCTTTACCCGGCAATGGAGGATTTCAAGATTGACATTGTCATTGGGGAAGGCCCGAGTGCCCAATCCATCAGACTTGACGTACCCCCGTTTACTTTGATCGGAGCTACCACTAGAACTGGATTGCTGACCTCACCCCTTCGTGACCGGTTCGAAGTTGTACTCCACCTGGATTTCTACGATATCGACGCAATTGAAGAGATAGTATTACGAGGGGCAAAAATCCTGGACGTGGCTATCAACGATGGTGTCGGCGGGGCAAAAGAGATCGCCAAAAGGTCTCGCGGAACTCCGAGAGTGGCCAACCGTCTACTAAAACGTACCAGGGATTACGCCGAGGTAAGAGCAGATGGTTATATAGACAGACAGGTTGCCCGGGAAGCACTTGAAATGCTTGGGATTGACGACAAAGGTCTGGATAAACTGGACCGTCGTATTTTGACCACAATTATTGATAAATTTGATGGCGGTCCTGTCGGATTGGACACGATCTCGGCCGCTCTTTCCGAGCAAAAAGATACGATATCGGAAGTATACGAACCTTATCTACTTACCAAAGGATTTCTCGAACGAACCAGCCAGGGGCGAAAGATCACGAGTAAAGGTCTCGAACACCTTGGTTATGAAGATAACCGGTTACTGTAAAAGAGATTAACGTAATCCTCTGACTTGTAAATCGCCCCGAAATATTCGAAAACACCTCCGGTCTAACCTTCTAAAATACGAGATTCCGGGCTGATCGATTAACTATTTTGGCTTAAAATTATACTGCTATGAGCAATAAATTCAGACTGAAGACGGACAAGGAGCCAAAAGGCGATCAGCCAAAAGCCATAAAAAAACTTACCGAGGGGTTGAACCGGGGCCTAACTCACCAGACACTCCTTGGAGCAACTGGTACCGGGAAGACGTTTACCATGGCAAACGTAATAGAAAACGTACAGAAACCCACCCTTGTAATGGCTCACAACAAGACCCTTACCGCACAACTCTGGAACGAGTTTAACGAATTATTCCCGGACAACGCGGTCCACTATTTCGTATCTTATTACGATTACTATCAGCCGGAAGCCTACGTTCCCGAAACTGACACTTACATAGAAAAAGACTCCTCGATAAACGACGAAATCGATCGGTTGCGACACAAGGCTACGTCCGCCCTGTTCGAGAGGGAGGATGTAATCATAGTAGCCAGCGTTTCCTGTATATACGGACTGGGTTCTCCCGATACCTACGAGGATATGGCCCGTCCATTGACGCTGGACAGTCATCTAGAACGAGACGACCTACTACACAACCTGGTTCGTCTTCAGTACAAGAGAAACAACTATCAACCGGAACGTGGCACTTTCCGCGTCCGAGGGGATACCGTAGAAATCGTTCCGATATATGGAGAGGAGGTAGTCAGAGTAGAGTTCTTCGGAGACGTGGTCGATAGAATAAGGTTGATTGATTCCATCACGGGTAAAACTATCGAGGAAAAAGAAAGGGTCGTAATCTACCCTGCCACTCATTTTATTACACCCCGATCCAAGCTCAACAAAGCCATGGAGAGCATAAAACAGGAATTAGAGGAGCAGCTAAAGGAGTTTCGAGAGCAGGACAAACTTCTCGAGGCACAGCGACTGGAAAGGCGAACGCGTTACGATTTAGAAATGATGGAGGAGCTGGGTTACTGCAAGGGGATAGAAAACTATTCCCGTCACCTAACGGGGAGAGATCCGGGCGAGCCCCCGTACACGCTAATAGACTATTTTCCTGACGATTTCTTGATTTTCGTCGATGAATCACATCAAACAATTCCCCAGCTGGGAGGGATGTACAAGGGTGACAGGTCCCGAAAAGAAACCCTGGTACAACATGGATACCGACTGCTTTCCGCCCTGGACAATCGACCACTCAAGTTTGAGGAATTTGAGGACAGGATCAACCAGGTTATCTACACTTCCGCCACCCCTGGTCCTTACGAGTACGAAAACAGTGAACAAATTGTAGAACAGATAATTCGACCGACGGGGCTGGTCGATCCTGAAGTTGAAGTCAGGCCGATAGAAAATCAGGTCGACGACCTCCTGAACGAAATCGAACAGGTCACAAACCGGGACGAGAGAGTCCTGGTAACGACACTGACAAAGAAACTGGCGGAAGAGCTAACGGACTACTTTGTCGAGGTAGGAATCAAAGCCAGATATCTCCACTCCGAAATAGACACGCTTGATCGAGTAAAGATTCTACGAGGACTCCGTCAGGGCGATTTTAACGTACTGGTTGGAATAAACCTCCTGAGAGAGGGCCTGGACCTGCCTGAGGCTTCACTGGTAGCAATCCTGGACGCTGATAAGGAAGGTTTCTTGCGATCCGACACTTCCTTGATCCAGACCATGGGACGAGCCGCCAGAAACGTCCGAGGAAAGGTCGTTCTTTACGCTGATGAGATGACGGATTCCATGAGGCGAGCAATTGACGAAACCAACAGGCGTCGGGAGATTCAGATTGAATACAACAAAGAACACGACATTGAACCGGAGACGATAAAAAAGGAAATCACCGATATCGCCCAGCTTATAGATCCAGAATCATCTGAGGATATCCAGGTTCCAGACGAAGAAGAAGTGGAGGAGATGGAGGAAAGCGAATTATTCATGGTCGTGGAAAAACTAGAAAAGTCAATGAACGAGGCGGCGGAGAGATTAGAATTCGAGAAGGCTGCTGCCTACAGGGACGAAATTGAAGAATTAACGGAAAAACTCCAGGCCTAAATTGGCCGGTATTTTCACATCACCGGAAAACTTTATTCTCAAATAACTCATTTAATTTGCACTGGACCCATTTCGTCAATAATATTTAGGGCAGATTTATAGTTAGGACTGAAAAAATTGCTGGAGGGAATATTTGTGAAGACGAAAAGAGTAAGGTTTGCTCCTTCACCCACAGGCTGGCTCCACGTGGGAGGGGCGAGAACAGCTTTATTTAATTGGTTATACGCAAAAAAGCATGACGGAAAGTTGATATTGAGGATTGAGGACACCGACTCCGAAAGGTCAGAAGAAAAGTATACGAAAACTCTCAAGAAAGACCTTAAATGGCTCGGTCTAAACTGGGACGAGTACTATAAACAGTCCGACAGGCTGGAGATATACGAACGGTATGCAAGGAGATTGGTACACGAAGGTAAGGCCTACCACTGTTTTTGTACTGAAAAGGAACTGGAAGAGCGACGTCAAAAAGCGCTGGACGAAGGTAGAACTCCGGTTTACGACGGCAGATGCCGAAATATGTCCGAAGAGAAAAAGCAGGAACTCATGGACGCAGAGAGGGACTCCACTATAAGATTCGAACTACCTGAGCAGCAGCCGTCGATAACAGTCCCAGATAAAATCAAGGGAGATGTAGAGTTCGATAGCCTCACCACCGGAGACTTCGTAATTTTAAAGTCGGACGGTACCCCCAGCTACAATTTCGCCTGCGTCCTGGATGACCACCTGATGGAAATCAGCTTCGTAATGAGGGCCGAAGATCACTTAACCAACACCGCCAAACAACTCTTACTTTACGAAACTCTGGAATTTGAACCGCCCGAATTTGGTCACCTTTCAATGTTACTTGGACCGGACAAAACCAAGCTAAGCAAACGCGCAGGTTCTGTCTCCGTAAAAGAATTCAGAGAAGATGGTTACCTGCCAGAAGCTTTGGTAAACCACCTGGCTCAACTGGGTTGGTCTTCAAAAGACCAACAAGAAATATTTTCAATTTCCGAATTGGTGGAAAAATTCTCGCTGGATAATATCATAGATAGTCCCCAGGTTTTCGACAGGGAAAAACTTGATTGGTTCAATAACCAATATCTAAAAAGAGTAGAACTGGAAAGGCTGGTTGATCTTGCCCTGCCGTTTCTCAAACAGGGCAACTACATTGAGGGAGAATTAGAAGAGCACGAAAAAGAGAAACTAAAGTCAGTATTAAACTTGATCCGACCGTCCATCGAAAAACTCAGCCATCTCGTAGATCACAAAGACTTAAAGATCTTCTATGGTCCTCTGAAATACAATGAGGATGCGGAAGACGTACTGGTGTGGGAGAATTCTGCACAGGTCCTCCGCTCTCTCAGGAGCGAACTCTCAAAACACGAGGAGATATCTCCGGAGGATGTTTCGAACCTTGTAGCAGAGGTCAAGGAAGAATTGGATATAAGTTACAAGGAGATATATAAACCCCTGAGGGC
>JAGXLP010000065.1:5510-6810 GCA_018334615.1 Candidatus Bipolaricaulota bacterium | reverse complement strand
GACATAGGCGACGAAGACCTCCTGTGGAAAACTCTTAAAAAATACGATCCGGACGCGGTCATGCATTTTGCCGCCCATTGTCGGGTAGGGGAATCGGTCAGGGACCCGGCAAAATATTACGAGAACAACATCGTTAAGGGATTGACTTTACTGGACACCCTCAGGGAATTTGGAACGGATAAATTTATCTTCTCCTCGAGTGCTGCCATTTACGGTGACCCCGAGGAGGTTCCGATTAAAGAGGAAGCACCAAAAAACCCGAAAAACCCCTACGGCCAGACGAAGTTGACGTTCGAGAGGATTCTGGAGGATTACTCCCGCGCATATAAGTTCTCCGGATGCTCTCTTCGATATTTCAACGCTGCGGGCTCGGACCCGGAGGGAGAAATCGGTGAAATCCACGACCCCGAAACCCACTTAATACCGGTCGTCCTCGAAGCCGCGGCGGGGAAGCGGGAATATATAGAAATATTCGGAACTGACTACGAGACACCGGATGGCACACCAATAAGGGATTACATCCATGTAAACGACCTCGCCTCGGCTCACATCGCCGCCCTTCGGAAGCTTGACCGGGAGGAAAACGACTACCTGGCTTATAACCTTGGAACCGGCAAAGGTCACTCGGTTAAAGAAGTAATAGATACCTGCAGAGAGGTAACCGGGATAGATATCCCTGTCAGAATTGGCGACCGAAGGCCCGGTGATCCACCAGTACTCGTGGCGGACCCGCAAAAGGGATTCGCGGAGCTAGACTGGGAACCAGAAGTCAACGAACTAACTTCAATCGTCGAGTCGAGCTGGAACTGGATTCAGCAGCACTACGAACTATCCACCTGAGATACGAAATCTATGAATCGATATCCGAAAGGTATCTACGTTTTAAGAATCCAGCTTGAAGAGCCAGAGGAACTAAAGATCGGGAGTTTAACAACGGAGGAGTTCCAGGGAGAATACCTCTACGTCGGTTCCGCTCTGGGACCTGGAGGACTCCAGCGGGTCAGGCGACACGTAGAGGTTTCAAACGGATCCCGGGAAGGTGGTCACTGGCACATAGATTACCTGACGAGGGCCGGGAGAATAGTCGAAAGCTGGCTGATTCCAACTGAGGAAGACCTTGAATGTTCCCTCGCGAAGAAACTCCAGAACGAATTTGATCAACCGGTAAAAGATTTTGGAGCTTCGGACTGCGAGTGTTACTCGCACTTATTTTCTTACGAAGATTCAAAAAAGAAAGAACTGGTGAAGAAGGCAAAGGAAATTGCCCCGGGGGCTAAGCCAATTCGCTTTGACTGGCAGT
>JAGXLP010000065.1:0-5393 GCA_018334615.1 Candidatus Bipolaricaulota bacterium | reverse complement strand
GAAATACACGCCCAGCTGCTGACTGATACAAAATTATTCTGCGGCTGTTCCGCCGATTACTTTGGCGAAGAGCCCAACAGCAACACCTGCCCGGTCTGCCTGGGTATGCCGGGAACTTTACCCGTCCTGAACAAACAGGCGGTAGAATACGGTCTACGGGCCGCACTTGCATTAAATTGCACCATACCGGAAAGATCCAAGTTCGACAGAAAGAACTACTTCTATCCTGACCTGCCAAAAGGTTACCAGATATCTCAGTTTGACGAACCACTGGCGGTAAATGGTCAGTTAACTCTGGACGAAGAAAAAATAAGAATTCGGAGAGTCCACCTCGAGGAGGACGCTGGAAAGCTACTCCATAAATCGGGCGGATCTAGCTCGGTCGACTTAAATCGCGTCGGAGTACCCCTAATAGAAATTGTAACCGAGCCCGATCTAAAATCTCCGGAGCAGGCAAGAAAATTTATGGAAAAACTTCGCCAGATACTCCGTTACGTGGAGGTCTGTAGCGGTGACATGGAAAAGGGTTCTTTACGCTGCGATGCCAACATTTCTCTGTCCAGAGACGATAAACTGGGGACCAAGACCGAGGTAAAAAACATGAATTCCTTTAGTGCTGTCGAAAAAGCGTTAAAATACGAGAAAAACCGACAGCAAAAGTCACTGAAAAAGGGCGAAGAGATAGATCAGGTTACCCTGGGGTGGAACGCCGAGGCGGAGGAGGCACAGCTCATGCGCGCAAAAGAAGAAGCCCACGACTACCGGTACTTTCCCGAACCTGACCTCGTCCCTCTGGTAATTGACGATGATTGGAAAGAAAGTGTAAAGGAAGAGCTGCCCGAGCTCCCCCAGGAAAAAAAGCAAAGGTGGAAAAAGGAGTTCGATCTACCCGACTACGACATTGGCGAATTAACTGAGACGAAAGAAATCGCCAATTACTTTGAGAACGCGACAAGGGAATATAATTCCCCCAAGGAAATCAGCAACTGGATGATGTCCGAACTCTTCCGGGTGTTGAAGCTGCCGGACGCCGAGCTGAACGACGTAGAACCTGAAGATTTCGCCTATTTAGTCAGGCTGGTCGGAGAAGGAGATATAAACGACAATACAGCCAAGGACGTTCTGGAAAGGGCGTTCACCGAGGGAAAGACTCCAAAGGAGGTAGTCGAGTCGGAGGGATTGAAGCGAATATCCGACGAAGGGGCGCTCGCGGAGAAGATCGACGAAGTAATGGAGGAAAACCCGGACGCAGTGGAGGATTTTCGGTCGGGGAACGAAAACGTACTTGGTTTCCTGATCGGCCAGCTTATGAGCAAGACTGGTGGACAGGCGGATCCCGGCAAAGCCAGGGAAATTCTGCAAGAAAAGCTTTAAGTTCCAGGAAAATTTGATTTAACCCGGCGAACCCACAAACCTTTTACCTTTGTTCTTTGGTAATTGTTCGATAAAACCGCAGGCAATTTCCCCGGCGTGGAAATTGCTGCTTCCGATCTCGCCCTCGCTCTCCAGCACTTAGATTGCTATGGTTTAACAGGATGTCAAGAAAACCTTCAAGTTGAATTTTAGCTGTAAATCAAAAGCTATTTTAACCTCAATAGCAATCTAAGTGCTGGAACCATGCCCGCTCGGCCTCCGATAGGATTTTCCTGAACAATTACCAAAGAACTTGAAGACCGAACCAGTATAGATCAACCACTAATTTCCTATCTGTATTTTAGGGCTTCTGGGCCGAGAAAATTCCAGCGACGCGGCGCATATGTTTGACTGAACCAGTACCCAGTTGAGTTTCGTTACCTGGTTAAGTCGATAACCGAAGATTTATAATGGTTACCTGTAATGAATTCCGTCCTGAAATTAAACCAAACATGATTGCTCAACTGGGTACTGGTGAAGGATATCTCCATAACCCACTATATTTAACTATTTAAGGTTGATACTCCCTCTGAGCGAGAAGCACTATCATGAACAGGATAGTTTGAGCACGCGAGTCGGAAATTTCTCGGCCCCGAGAAGCCCGGAGTTTAGCCGAGCTCCCAGCAATCTCGACACCGAGCCTCGTAGTCCCCCTTACCTCCAACCTTAATGACCTGATCATCAGCCGGAGCCGGCTCGCCATCGATCAACCTTTGAGTTCTCGTGGCCGCATCGCCACATTCGGTACAGACCGCGTGTAATTTATTCAGCCTGTCCGCTTCAGCCATTAAACTGGGCATGGGGTGGAATGGATCGCCCGCGAAAGTAAGGTCCAGACCGGCCACTATCACTCGTTTATCCCTTGCCAATAATTCCAGGACCAGAGAGCAGAGATTTTCACTAAAGAAATTCCCTTCGTCAAAGGCAACGACGTCAGTGTCTTCGAGTTTCTTCGATCCAGCCACTTCATCAATTGTGGAAACGGATTCTTCCCCGGTCTTCAGCAGGTTTGCCTCGAACTCCCTGCCATAGTGGGTCACGACAGCGTTCTTGCTATATCGATCGTCAAGAAGTGGTTTAAACAGGAGGGTCGTTTGCCCGGCTATGTTTGCCCGGTCGACGCGGCGGATCAACTCCTCGCTCTTGCCTGAAAACATGCAACCGGTGATAACTTCTAGTATACCAGCCATAGTTGGTCGGGACGACTGGATTTGAACCAGCGACCTCGCGCGCCCCATGCGCGCGCGCTACCAAGCTGCGCCACGTCCCGAATTCGTCGGCAATTTAATATAGCACCAAACAGGGGGTTTTTCAATACCGGAGAGCGACCAAATTGAGGCAACAAAATCAATGGCCCCCGTCGGGGGAGACTCTAATCAGGAAGTTTGTAGCAAAGACCCCGAAGATCACGAACTATGTTTTTTCAACCTTAAGAGTCCCCGAGCAGTACAGTGGTTAAATAATTAAGCTAGCTAGATAAAGCTTTCCTTGATCTCCTCCAGATCCACGCCGCTCCTCTTCTCGGGATTCAGGCTCCTTTTTACTATGGGACCTTCGGATAGAGCCGGTACCTGCTCCTCGTAGCTCGGCTTATCTTCCCGGTAGATTATTCCCAGTGGAATACTGTCCCCCCATTCCCTGGCTTTTTCCTCTGCAGCCTGCCGATCAGTTGGATCGTAGCCCTCGTCAAGCTCGTAAACTCTGTCGTTGTAGAAGTCGTAAGATTTTCCGGGATTAAAGGTAACACAGGGCTGAAGCACGTCTACGAGAGCGTAACCGTCGTGTCGCATTGCCTCGGCAAAAATCTCGGTCATCTCTTTTACGTTTCCGGAAAACGCCCGAGCAATAAAGGTAGCTCCGCTCGTCAGGGCGGTAGGAACTGGCCTTACGGGTGGCTCAATCGCTCCTTCCGGACTGGTCTTTGTAACGAAACCTTTGTGACTCGTCGGGGAATATTGCCCCTTGGTTAGGCCGTATACTCTGTTATCTTCAACTATGTGAGTAATACCAATATTCCTCCTGCAAGCGTGAAGGAAATGATTTCCTCCGATACCGTAACTATCCCCATCACCAGCTGTTATAACCACATTTAAGTCAGGGTTAGCCAGTTTTGCTCCCGTGGCTACCGGGACGGGTCGCCCGTGAATGGAATGGAATCCGTTGACGTTCATATAATGTAGCAATTTACTCCCACAGCCAATGCCCGAAACTAAAAGGCTTTCGTGAGGAGCCAAACCCAGATCAACGAGCGAAGCCTTTACGCTCCTCAAGATTGCAAAGTCACCACAGCCAGGGCACCAGGTCGGTTCAGTAGGATATTGATAGTCGGATAGTGAAACTTCCTTACTCATCTTATTCCACCTCCCGAAGGTCTTCAACTTCCGCCAGGATTGATTCCGGCGTAAACGGGCGTCCGTCGTATTTTAGTATCCTGTCCGGCGTTTCTACGCCGGTTTCTCTCGTCAATAGGCTCGCCAGCTGACCGGAATAGTTGTTTTCCACTAACAGGGTTCGACGAGAAGAACCCAGGAGATCCTTTATCTTATCGGCGTCGAGCGGCCAAATTTCGTCAAAGTGATAAAAGTTTGCTTTGGTGTCACTCTCGTTCAATCTATCGACGGCTTCTCTCACCGCTCCATAGGTCGATCCCCAGCCGATAAACGTGAGTTCGGCATTTTCCGGTCCGTAGAGTACCGGGCCATCGAATTCCCATTCCAACGCCGTATTGAGCTTTTTCATCCGCTTGTCCATCATCCTGGTTCTGAGTTCCGGATCCTCGGTTACATCCCCTCGTTCGTTGTGCTCGTTCCCTGTCGTCTTGTAAACGGCGTTCTTGTTCCCTGGAACGGCCCTGGGTGAAACCCCGGTATCGGTAAATTCGTGGCGCAGGTAATCGTCTTCAAGATCTTCCAGATCTTCCTCGGACAATAATTCCCCTCTATTGATATCGACAGAGGTATCGAATTCGTCGGGACGGATCGCCCGAATCGAATCTCCCAGGTGTTGATCGCTCAGGACGATCACCGGAAGCTGGTATTTTTCTGCCAGGTTAAAAGCTCGCTTACCGGCTTTAAAAGCCTCCTCTATAGTTGCCGGAGCAAGGACAATTCTCGGGGCGTCTCCCTGAGAAGCGTAAATTATTGAGGAAAGGTCGCCCTGCTCAGTTCTGGTAGGTAGGCCGGTGCTGGGCCCTGGCCGCTGTACTTCCGCAATTACCAGTGGAGTTTCCGTCATCCCAGCTAGACCAAGCGCCTCTACCATCAGGGAGAATCCACCACCGGAAGTGGTGACCAGCGACCTGGCTCCCGCGTGACCCGCTCCTATTGCCATACTTATCGCTGCTATCTCGCTTTCAGGCTGCTTGGTGACTATACCTAACTCTTTCGAATGTTTGGTTATCCATTCTAAAATAGCTGTTGAGGGCGTCATCGGATAGGCCGAAACAAAATTGCAACCACCGGTAACCGCACCAAAAGCAAATGCCTGATTTCCGTTAATAACCATTCGATCCGGTTCTCCGGGAAGTGGAGAAAGATCATAATCGAATTCGTATCCTTTCGATTCGACGTATTCCTTGCCCGCTCTGGCTACCTGAACGTTGTTTTCTACGATGGAGTCACCTTTTACCGCAAAATTCTCCTCGATTATCTGGTGGATATAAGAGGCATCAAAACCGGTTAACCCCGCCACGGCGCCAATTGCCGCGGTATTCGCCATAACTTTCGCCCCTCCTTCATCGGTAGCTATCGAAGTGAAGGGAACTGGAAAGGGCTGTAAGTCCCGGCCATCAAAAACTCCAGATTCCAGATCGAAATCATCGTCGTAGAGTACGCCTCCTCCGGGAACAATTTCGTCCAGGTGCTTTTCGACCGAATCCTCGGTGAGAGCAACCAGCAGATCGACACCCTCCGTGTGAGTGTAGATTTGCTCGTCAGAAATTCTTATTTCGAAAAAATTGTGGCCGCCCCTGATACGGGATC
>JAGXLP010000064.1 GCA_018334615.1 Candidatus Bipolaricaulota bacterium | reverse complement strand
TCCCAGTCGGTCACGTTGACCTGGTATTCCCGCGCTTCTGTCCTTTTCGCTCTCAAGTAATGTTCAAGGATGTGAGAGCCAATCGCGTCCGTGATTACTTCGTCTTCTTCCAGCGCGTCCAGCGCTTTGGTCAAACTTTCGGGGAGCGAACTGATGCCTCTTTCCTCTTTCGTTCCGTCTTTCATTTCGTAAAGGTCTTCTTCCACTGGTTCAGGCGGTTCAATTCCCTCTTCAATGCCGTGTAATCCGGCTTTTAAAATCGCCGTGAAGGTCAAATAGGGGTTAGCTGTCGGATCCGGACTTCTTAACTCTATTCTTGTCGAGGTCTTCGGCGTGCTGGTGTGGGGAACTCTAATCAACACGGAACGATTGTGCCGCCCCCAGGATATGTTTACGGGAGCTTCGTATCCGGGAACCAGTCTCTTGTAGGAATTTACCGTAGGGTTCGTCAGCGCCGTAATTGCGTCTATGTGTTCGATCAAACCGCCTATAAAGTGAAGTGCTTTATCGGAAAGTTCGTACGGGTTGTCCGGCTCGTAGAAACAATTCTTCCCGTCCTCCGTCAGGGAAATGTGGGTATGCATACCGGAGCCATTTATCCTTTCGTAGGGTTTGGGCATAAAGGTAGCATTCAATCCGTGTTTTAAAGCTATGGTTTTGGTCGTGGTCTTGAAGGTAATCAACTGATCGGCCAGAGTAAGAGCTTCGTCGTAACGGAAGTCTATCTCGTGCTGGCTGGAGGCAACCTCATGATGGGCAGTCTCTACTTCAAATCCCATCTTTTCAAGACTGATCACGATATCCTTTCTGGCTTCTTCTCCTTTATCGACCGGCATCAGGTCAAAATAGCCACCCTGGTCGTGCAGTGCCGTAGAGCTATTCCGGAGCTCATTCTCGCCATTACTTCTGAACATGAAAAACTCGGGTTCGGCTCCGGCAAACATCTCCAATCCCCTGGATCCGGCCTCTCCTTGGACCTTTTTTAAAGCGTAACGAGGGTCGCCCTCGAACGGGTCTCCGTCCGGTTTATGGACATCACAAATTATTCGAGCATTGCGGTATTTCTCCCCTTCGCTAGTTTCAGACTCCCAGGGATAAATGGTTAGCGTATCTACGTCAGGGTGAAGATACATGTCTGACTCAAATATTCTGGCAAACCCCTCAATAGAAGAACCGTCAAAAGCCACACCTTCCTTCAGGGCTTTGGGCAATTCAGCCAGTGTAATTTCCACGTCCTTCGGAATACCGAGTATATCGGTAAATTGAAGTCTAATAAATTTTACACCTTTTTCTTCCAACGAGGATACAACATCGTCAATCTTACCTTCTGCGATGACTTCCGCCACTTTGAATCAACCTCCAGATTTGCTAGGATAAATGTATAGAAGTATTATAAGGGTATTTAGACATATGTCAAGGATATTTGAGATAAATAACGGTTTTGTTTGAAATATTTACCATTTACAGTATAATCGTTTTGAATAGCGACAACTATCTGAACTTGTCTACGGGGAGGTCCAATGGAAGAAGAGAGACTGAACAAGAAGATCCTGAAAACACTGATGGAAGACGGAAGAAAGTCAATTAGAAAAGTAGCAAGGGAGATTGACGTTTCCCCTTCGACGGTGAGCAACCACCTTGAAGACCTAATGGAAGATGGCGTTATCAAACGGTTTAAACCGTCTATTGACTACGAAAAACTGGGGTTTGACCTCACGGCGATAACGAAAATTCAGGCCAAGGGGAGCGAAATAACAAATATCGTGGACAGGCTAAA
This sequence comes from Candidatus Bipolaricaulota bacterium, assembly GCA_018334615.1. Classification (GTDB taxonomy): domain Bacteria; phylum Bipolaricaulota; class Bipolaricaulia; order M55B111; family M55B111; genus JAGXLP01. The sequence goes on along the minus strand of JAGXLP010000064.1, from coordinate 5,115 downwards.
GGAAGAAGGTAGCCTGACACATGTTTACGAGATTACCGGAGAATTCGATATACTGGTAATCGGTAAGTTTGACAGTCGGGAGAGCATGAACCGGGAGATAAAGCGGATGCTCAACTTTTCCGCGGTCGAACGAGCCGATACTTCCATCGTACTAGACGCGGTAAAAGAGGACGGTAGTCTGGATATTGAGAATTGAGCGAGACGAGACCCCAAATTGAAAGAGAGCTACCCCGAAACGTACCCGGGGTAGCTCGGACGATACTTTATACTATCAATCTAATCCATACAATCCGGCACTAAATTCACCTGACTGTACGGCTTAAGTTCGTTTGGCCGGAAGCGTTTAACCGTGACCGTTAAATCTTCACCTTCAACTTCCACCACCAGATAGTTATATTCCAATTTCTGCCGCCCTCCCCGCCAGTAGAGATCTTCCGGGTAATTCTCCGGCATCTGATTTGAGGAGAGTCCCTGTTCTCCGCCGCCTCCTCCGGCCACAAAATAGCGGATCCCGTCCACTTTATAGGCTTCGGTCGCGTGGTTGTGGCCGGTAAATACGGTGATATCGATCTCATCGGCGTAGGATTTTAATAACGAGTGCGGATTATGCTCTGGAGGCAGTGGCCCGAACCCTGAACGAGAGAAAACCGGATAATGAAGTGTCAGAAATGCGTGATCCATGTTATTAGCTACCGCCTCGTCAAGCCAGGTCACGAGATACTCCATTTGTTTCTCATAACTCGGCGTAGATTTGTACCAATCCGCGGGGGCATCCGGGTCCATAATTCCGGAATCGAGAAAGATAAACCGAGAATTCTTGTAATCGAAGTTATACACTCTGTGATCGAGGCTAAATCCGTATTGACTCAAATAGGGAAACATCTCCCGAAATCCGACTATATTTTTATCTCCCCAGGTTTCGTGGTTTCCCAAAACGGGAAAGAACCGAGCTGACAGGTCGGCAGGGCCGCCATCGGGCAAACGAGAGAGGAATCTTTTATTGAAATCCTGCCAGTACGGGCTCTCTTCCGCACCTTTTCCCTGAAAACCAAAATATACTATATCGCCGGTATGAAGCACGAAGCCGGGGCCGTCCTTGCCATCGCTTACCCCCTCTTTTACTTCCCGGACGACGTTATCGTAAACCCATTCCTGTCCCTCTGCCAGAAGGCCGACCTGGGCATAATCACCCTGTCTATCCACGAAGACGTCCGGCCAACCGTCACGGCCGTAAGTAATTACCCGGGATTGACCTTCGGCCTCACCAGGCAACTCGATTCTTTCTAATTGCAGGGTATGTGGATTAAAGACCGCCTTATAAGGTGATTCTTCCTTACCGGCATAAGCGTATCGAGTAACTGCGTGGATGAGTTCGTCCAGTTTATCCTTGTTAGTTTTATCGTAGGGCGCGTAGGCGGGAATTCGGCTGTCGCCAAATACCACAAAGGAATAATTTTCTTCTGTCGACTCTACCTCTCCCGCCCTGGAAGCGATCACAAGAAAAGTCGAAATCGACCCAAACAGAAAAGCAACCATCAAAAAGACGATAAATAACTGGCCTAAGCTTCTTCGAAACCTGCCTGGCAAAGAATTTAACATTTTAACACTCCTCGGAAATTTAATTGGTTAAAATTGATCGTCAAGAGACGATTCCAGTCAAATTTACCCTTCAGCGCGGATGTTTTCCAGCTACATCATAAGAGGAATCCCTTCCATTCAGTAATAATCGTGAAAAAATATAACCTCTATCTTCCTCCGGGGAAGGGCGAATCACAAAAACAGTTCTCTCAGGTTGGATAACTCGGTGACAATTAGTACTATTTTCAAAGCTATTTACAATGAGGCAAAAGTTATGGAAGAAAATTCTGTCGGAAAGGTTGAAACCAAAAATCTTCACTTTGACGAAGATATCGAACTGGAGAGCGGCAAGCAGTTCGGTCCGATTGACGTGGCTTACGAGACCTATGGAGAATTAAACAAGGACAAAAGCAACGCGGTTCTGATTTGCCACGCTTTAACAGGGGACGCTCACGCCGCGGGATGGCACGAAGATGACGAAAAACCGGGCTGGTGGGACAATGCGATTGGGCCTGGGAAAGCCTTCGACACGGAAAAGTATTTCGTTATAAGTTCCAACGTCCTCGGAGGTTGTCAGGGCACTACCGGTCCGAGCTCAATCAACCCGCAAACCGGGGAACCCTACGGACTGGATTTTCCGGTTATAACGGTAAAAGACATGATTACGGTTCAAAGAAAACTACTCAACTACCTGGGAATAAACCAGCTGTTCGCGGTAGTCGGAGGTTCTCTAGGGGGAATGCAGGCGCTGCAGTGGGCAGTATCCTGGCCGGAAAAGGTCAAATTCGTTATCCCGATCGCCACCACTGCCCAGTCGACCCCGCAGCAGATTGCGCTGGACGAGGTCAGGCGAAGAGCAGTTATGTCCGACCCGAAATGGAACGAAGGCAACTACTACGACGGTCGTCCTCCGGAGGACGGACTGAGACTTGCCCGGATGATCGGCCACATAACCTATCTCAGCGACACATCCATGAAGGAAAAATTCGGAAGGAAACTTCAGAGCGGCGAAAAGTTCAACTTCGACTTCGAGGTAGATTTTGAGGTAGAAAACTACCTCCACTATAAAGGGGGGTCGTTTGTCGATAGGTTTGACGCAAACTCCTACCTTTATCTAACCAAGGCTGTAGACTACTTCGACCTGACGAACGGAGGAAATCGATCATTGACGGAGGCTTTCTCGAACGTGGAGTCGAAATTCCTCGTGATATCGATTACTTCCGATTGGCTCTATCCGCCATATCAGTCAAAAGAGATAGTCAAAGCTCTAGAGTCAAACGAAGTCAACGTAACCTATTCGGAGATAACTTCAACTTACGGCCACGACGCTTTCTTCCTTGAACCGGGTCAACTTCAGCACATGGTGGCAAATTTCCTGTCCCAGGTACTGGTAAAGGACGTAATGCAAAATGACGTTCCCGTAATCCATAAAGAAACCTCCATAAAAGAAGCTTCCAAATCGATTATCGACAGCGATTTCACCCACATCCCCGTGGTCGAGAACGGAAACAGGTTGGCCGGTATTCTAACCGCCTGGGACGTGGCAAATGCCGTGGCCAACGATTTCAACTCTCTCACCCCCATTATGACCACGGACGTGATAACGGCTTCGCCGGAGGACCCGGTGAAAAAAATCACGAATAAGATTACCCAGTACAATATCTCTGCCCTTCCCGTAGTCGATGAAAACGACAAAGTTTTAGGGCTGATCACGAGCGATAGTATTACTCAGCTGGTGCAGGGCCAACAGCCAATTCCGGGGACGGACAAAGGTTAGAACTACCCCTGGTACTCTTCGATTGTCTTTACTAATGGGGACTCGTGGACAGAATTTTTAATCGCTCGAACTCCGGCGTGAGCAGCATGTAAATTGGTAATATACGGAATCTTTAGATCCACGGCGGCTCGGCGAATTTTGAAACCGTCCCTGTGGGGTTTCTCTCCTTCCGTGGGTGTATTAATTATCAAGTCTATCTCGTCTATCCTGTCAAGGATGTCCGGGGATCCCTGACTTACTTTATTGATAACATTCACCTGAACTCCTTTATCACTGAGGTAGGAAGCGGTACCTTCAGTTCCAAGCAAATTCAACCCTGTTTCCTCCAGTTCCCGGGCTATAGGTAACACTTCCGATTTGTCCTCGTCTTTGATGCTCAAAAGGACCGTCCCGGAAGTCGGAAGTTCGTTCTCCGCGGCAAGTTGGGCTTTATAAAAGGCTCGGTCAAAACTTTCCGCAATTCCCATTACTTCTCCGGTTGACTGCATTTCCGGACCCAGAATCGGATCCACTCCCGGCAAGTTCCCAAACGGGTATACGACTTCTTTAACGGCTACCTTCCCACGAGACCTTTCGGGGTAGTCAAGTTCGGATAGATTCTTTCCCGCCATGACTTTTGCGGCCAGTTTTGCGAGTGGGATGCCTGTGGCTTTGCTTAAATAGGGGACCGTTCTACTGGACCGCGGGTTGGCCTCCAGCAGATAGATTTCCCCAGCTCTGATTGCCATCTGAATATTTATCAGCCCAACGACCTGGAGGGATCGGGCTATCTCCCTGACGTATCTCTCGATTCTGGTCAACACTTTTGGCGTGACGGACTGAGGTGGGACGACACAGGCAGAATCTCCTGAATGGACCCCCGCCTGCTCTATGTGTTCCATAATCCCTCCGATCAACACGTCTTCACCATCCGAGACGGCGTCAACGTCAATCTCAGTGCTGTTTTCCAGGAACTCATCTATCAAGATTGCGGGTTTCGGACTTTCCTCCCCCACGTTCTGCATATAACTTCGCAGTTCAAATCTGTTATAAATTACCTCCATTTCCCGTCCGCCAAGAACATAGGAAGGGCGAACCAGCACTGGAAATCCTATCCTGTCTGCTAGATTTACTGCTTCCTGTACATCCTGTGCCATCCCGTTTTTGGGCTGGGAAATTTTCAGGTCAGCCAGTAGTTGACTAAACCGATCCCGATCCTCTGCAACGTCCATCATCTCCGGGTCGGTTCCATAAATCTCGGTCTTTACGTCTTCCCTTCCATTCAACTCCTCTTTAAGCTCCTTTGCCAGATTTACCGAGGTCTGACCGCCAAATTGGACGATAAGGCCATCGGGATTTTCTTTTTGAATTACGTTCATGACGTCTTCCAGGGTTAACGGGTCAAAGAACAGACAATCCGAAATGTCATAGTCCGTGGAAACTGTTTCCGGATTGTTGTTTAACATAATGGTCTCAATCCCTTCTTCATCTAACCCTTCCAGGGCATGAACACACCCATAGTCAAACTCAATGCCCTGCCCAATACGGATCGGTCCCGCCCCGAGAATCAACACCTTCTCCTGTTTTCCGGATTTCTTTTCCTTCAAAGTTAAATCTTCGGCCAGACCATCGTTTTTCTTGTAGGTTGAGTAGTAATAAGGCGTCGTTGCCCTGAATTCCCCCGCGCACGTATCAACCATCTTGTGATCCAGGTTGACCCGCTCTTCCCTCTCCTTTTCAACAAGTCTAATCTTAACTTCGGCAAGACTAGCAATCTGGGC
>JAGXLP010000063.1 GCA_018334615.1 Candidatus Bipolaricaulota bacterium | reverse complement strand
AACCCGATTGGATGAAAATTGATGGATGTTTCAGTAAAAGTTATAGGTGAATCAGTAACTATGGACGAGAAAGAAGCACTAAAATGGCTAAGAGATCGAATGCCCGTTGGCGACGATTGTTTCGTCCTGGAAAGTGGCAAGACCAACCTGCTGCTAACCACGGATATGCTTCATCAAACTTCCGACTTCCCCGACGGTATTACCAGCTATACGATCGGGTGGCGAGCGGTGGCCGCAAGCCTGTCTGATATAGCCGCTATGGGAGGAAACCCGGAGGCAGTCCTAATTGCCTACGGAGCCCCCGGGTTCAATATGGAGGAGCTGGAAGAATTTATTGCCGGAGCGGAAACAGTCTGTAAAAAAAACGGAGCGAATATCGTCGGGGGGGACCTCGACCGACACGACGAACTAACTATTGTCACCACGGCCCTGGGAAAGGGAAATAGGCCGGTAACAAGGAAAGGAGCGACCCCGGGAGAACTGGTGGCCGTCACGGGGGACTTAGGTAGGACGGGAGCGGGACTGGAATTCTTCGAGAAAGGTGAAGTCGACCGGGCAAACGAACTATTCAGGTTCGAACCTCGAATAGAACTCGGAGTGCAGCTCGCCCCGATTGCCAGCTCCATGATGGATATCAGTGACGGGCTAGCCCGATCGCTCCACCAGCTTTCCTCGGTAAATGACGTCGGCTTCCGGATCACCGGAAATAAGATTCCATACAACCCATCAATTGAAGAAATTGCACGAACAGACGAAAAGAAGGAAGAGCTTGGGCTATTCACGGGAGAAGATTACGAGCTACTACTAACCACCCCGGAGGAAAATAAATTCGAACTGGCAAAGATAGGAGCCACCGTAATCGGCGAGGTCACAGAGGAAGGGGTGGAAATGGTTAAAGGAAGAAGAGTCATCCCCCTCGAGGATGAAGGTTATGTCCACTAACTCTCCACCTCTAGGCAAGTTCGGAGAAGAAAGCTTGAACAGGTCCGTATTTCCCTACCTGGACGAATCTGACAGCTGCAAGACTCGCCTCCGGTTTGGCTCGGACTACAACGTCGTGGAACTGGAAGAGGGAAACGCCCTGGTATTATCGACGGACCCGCTGGCGATAAGTTCAGAACTGGGCTGGAAGAGGTCGGGAAAGCTCGCCCTGCACGTAATCACCACCGACGTTGCGGTAAGCGGAATTCCCCCCAGCTATCTGGTGGTAAACTGGAACCTACCGCCAAACATGACCGATAAAACCTTCGAGAAGGTATGGCAGGGTTTTACCTCCGAAGCCGCCAGGGTAGGGGTAAAAGTCGTCGGAGGACATACCGGGAGATATAAAAGCCAATCTCTCCCGATGGTCGGGGCCGGGACTGTCTTTGGGGTCGGGCCGGGTAGCAAACTGCTGGCCGGTGAATTCTGCCGCGGAGACGAAATATACCTGCTAAACGAGCTCGGGCTCGAGGCTGCCGCGATATTTGCCTTTTATTATCCGGAATTACTTTCAAAAGATATTTCAAAGGAAACCTTGACCCGAGTAAGGCAAAAGTTTGACCAGCTCCAACCTACAAGCAAGCTATCCACTATATCCTCATTGCCGGGCGTTCGTGTACTTCACGACGTCGCCGAGGGCGGCTTTCTGGGTGGGATACAGGAGTTGCTCTCTTCCGGAGACCTGGGAGCCAGAATCGATCGAGCTCGTGTTAAGGTGTACCCGGGAGTTTCACAGATCTGCCGACGGACGAAACTGGACCCAATGAGGATTACGAGTATAGGCTCCGGTATAACCATCGTATCGTCGGATCAGGAGAAAGAATTCCTCCAGGCGGCCCGGAACCAAGGAATTGAGGTCGAGAACGTGGGGGAAATTACGGATACAGGTGAGATCGAAATAATAACAAACCACGAGGAAGAAACCCTGACAGAGCCGGTTGAAGACGAATTTTGGACCAGGCTCTCCCAGTTTGAGGAAGAGTTCAATTAAACCGATTCTCTTTACATTTGAAACCCCGGGCAAATTAATTTAACCTTTGGTTGCTAAAAGGGGAGCTCGACTGTCGGGCTGAGAGGAGGCATAATCCTCGACCCTTAGAACCTGAACCGGATAATGCCGGCGAAGGAATCTCTCCACTCAGCTTCTCTCGAGGCAGCTAACCTCCCCTCCAGGCAAAATATTCGTTGACTCAAAGGAGGGAGAGTATGTATTCTTTTCAAAGCAAATCAGGTTTTCGGTTCTGGTCTCTGGTTCTGGCCTTAAGTCTGCTCACTTCAATTGTGGCCACGGTTCCTTCTTCTATAACCGCCCTGGCAGAACAGAAGAATCCCAGGCTAGTGGTTTACACGTACAGTACTCTTGTTTCGTACGGCCTGGCACCGGCATTGAAGGAAGAGTTTGAGTCGAGATATGACGTGGACCTGCAGTTTGTGGCTACCGGGGATTCCCGTCAGATGCTGGCCCGGTTGAAGCGTGAACTTCGAGCCGGAGAAACCCGGGCGGACGTATTCGTCGGTGTGGAGAGAAGCGACGCTCCGCTGGCGCTGGGCGAGGATCTTTTCTCACCGTTAACCGAGGAGGATGTACCCGCACTGTCATCCATTCCGAAACGGTTAATTTTCGATTCAAAACTCCGATTGTTGCCTTATGAATACGGTTATATCACACTGGTTTATAACGAGAAAAAGTTCAAGGTTTCCGAACTACCCACCACGTTCGAGGAGCTTACAAAACCTCGGTACAAAAACAAATTGATTCTGGAAGATCCTCGCACCTCCTCTCCCGGCTATTCATTCCTGCTGTGGACCATTCACCATTACGGGGAGGAATACCTGGATTACTGGAAAAGGCTTATGCCGAGCGTATTGACCGTAGCGGGAGGTTGGGGCGAGGCCTACGAGATGTTTCTAAACGGAGAAGCTCCCCTCGTAGTCAGCTTCTCCACCGATACTGCCTATAGCGTGATTGTGGAGGGCGACGCGAACCAGAAGGTGTTACTGCTCAACAACGAAGGCTACAGTAACATTTACGCCGCCGGAATAGTCAAAGCATCCGATCAGAAGGAATGGGGGAAGAAATTCTTGAACCTGTTACTATCGCCCAAAATAGGGGAGAAAATACCCACCACTGAGTGGATGTTCCCCGCAAACAGGGAGGCACGATTGCCGATAAAATTCTACCAGCATGCCGTTAAACCGCCAAAAGCAGCGGAGGTGCCTCTATCTTTAATTAAAGAGAACGAAGAGCGATGGCTGCGGGAATGGAGCAGGGTCATCAGGCAATAGCCGCAATTTACCAAAGTTAATTTCGGAGGAGCAATCCCGGACTGAAAAGACCATGAAGAAATTCTTGTTGCCTTTATTACCGGTACTGTTGCTCCTCCTTTTCTTTTATTTACCTCTCGCCAACCTATTAGCGGAAGGATTAATCCTGGAAGGGGCGTTCAACCCCGACCCGTTATTTGAAATACTCTCCGATCCTTACTACTGGGACGTAATAAGGTTTACCGCCGCTCAAGCAATTTATAGTACCTTACTGTCCCTGGTAATCGGACTGGCCGGAGCCTGGATATTGACCCGTTACGAATTCAGGGGAAGGAAGCTACTCCGCTCGCTTACGGCCATACCGTTTGTCCTACCCGCCATCACAGTCGTCTCCGGCTTCCTGGTCTTCTTCGGCAACAACGGTTTCTTAAATCAAATACTCATGAACCTGTTCGGGCTGGAAAATCCTCCCCTCAGAATTCTTTACTCCCTCAGGGGGATTGTCCTGGCCCACGCCTTTTATAACGCCCCGATAGTGATTCGGATGGTGGAGGCCCGATGGAGCAGTATCGATCGATCCTACGAAGAAAGCGCCTCGATAGCCGGAGCGGGGGGCTGGACGATATTTCGGAAAATACTATTACCTCTGCTGGTCCCGGCGATAGCGACGAGTTCGGCCCTGGTGTTTATTTTTTGCTTTCTAAGCTTTCCCATAGTTCTTACCCTGGGCGGGGCTCAGTTCTCCACAGTAGAAGTCGAAATTTACACTCTGGTTCAAACTCTGGGAAAATACAGGCTGGGCGCGGCACTGGCTCTGATAGAAATACTCCTGTCTCTTTCCTTTACGTACTTCTATCTCCGGATCGAAGACCTGTTCTCCCTCGAAATACTATCGTTGAGGACAAGGCGGCGGGAAAGCTTTTTTCGGGGGGGACTGGATCCGGCCAAACTATTTGCGCTTTGCTACGGGATACTTGCTACGATTCTGTTCCTCGGCCCTATGCTGGGAGTCCTCTACCACTCCTTTACCGCAGCGGGCTCCTTTACCCTTGGCTGGTACAAAAAACTTTTCTTCCCCGGCTACCAGGCGTTAATCGGGGCAGTTCCTCTCGAAGCAATAATTAACAGTCTATTGTTTGGGCTGGGCGCGGCGGTACTGAGCGCGGCCATTGGGATCCCGGTAGCCTACGCGTTAGCCCGGACTAGAATCAAAGGGAAGAAAGTATTCGACACCCTGGCAATGGCTCCTCTGGGAGTCTCCTCCGTTGCCCTGGGTTTTGCCTTCCTGGAGGGTTTTGTCTACGGTCCTTTTTCCATTCTGTCGAGACCTCTGATAGTAATCATCGTCCATTCCGTGCTGGCCTATCCTTTTTTCATTAGAGCCGTTGCACCGGCTTTAGGCCGTTTGGAAAGGGAGTTAATCGAGTCCGCAAAACTGGCCGGGGCAAACAGGTGGAACATCTTCTGGCTCATCGAGCTTCCCATGATTCGGGGGTCCCTGTTGGCCGGTCTGGCTTTTGCTTTCGCCATATCCATGGGAGAGATGAGTGCCACAATTATGCTGGTTAGACCCGGCCTGAAGACGATACCGATCGCGATTTACGAGTTAATCGGAGCCCGCCAATTCGGTACTGCTTCAGCTATGAGCATCTTATTAATCTTCATCGTTGGCCTGGGCTTTTACGTGATCGACAGATTGGGGGGAGATTTCTGGAGAAAATGAGGTAAAAGGAAAACAATAACAGTACGGTTCATCTGGGCTAGGGTGGAATTTCGGAATGGCTCGACCCTGAATACTTAATTCGATCGTACCCTACCATAAATTGGCATAAAAACATACCAAAATATAAACTGAATTGAATTTACCCATTAACTGACATTTTGCAATGAGGGAAATTTATATATAGAATTGTGTGGGAGGTATTAATAATGGGACTATTCAAAGGATTCTGGTCGGCTGAATCCGATCTCAACGACATGATGAAGGAGCATGCGGATATGGTCGGCGAGACCCTGGAAAAGTTTAAGGATGCCATGCACCTCTGGTTAGAGGAGGAAGACCTAGAAGGTGCCAACCAACTCGCCTACGAGACTCATAACCTGGAAGGGAAAGCCGACGACCTTCGGCGGGATATCGAAATGGAACTGTTAAACGGAGCACTGCTTGCCCGATCAAGAAGACCGCTACTCGGAATCGTCGAAAGGACAGACAAGCTGGCTAACGCAGCTGAAGCTTCCCTGGATTTTACCCTTCTCCAGGAAATCAAACTTCCTCGGGAACTCTTACCCATAACCAAGGAAATAGTCGAGGATTCCGTGGAAATAGTTAAAGTGGTTCAAACTGGATTGGAAGTGCTTTTTGGCAGCAATGGGGACGTTCTCGAGTACACGGAAAAAATAGAACAGATGGAGGGGGATATAGACGACCTGGAGAGGGATTTCGTGCAGGAGCTTTTCGGGCTGGAGGATCTGGAATTGGCGGAAAAGATACTCCTGCGACAGTTCCTGGAATCGCTGGTGGAGATTTCCGACAGAGCGGAAGACCTCTCCGACGAGATGGAAATAATAACCGCCACCCGAAGAGGGTAAATTATCTTTAAAGCTCTACAAGGCTTTTAATCTGATCCAGTTTCGAGGGTCCAATACCGCTGACATTCTTCAATTCCTCGACGGAAGTAAACTCCCCGCTTTCTTCTCGGTGCTCAGTAATCCTATCAGCCAACACCGGTCCGATACCGGGAAGTTCCGTCAATTTCTCCGCGCCGGCCGTATTTACGTTGATTTCCGATCGGCCCTGGGATATCTCGGGTAATTTGACCTTCACGCCTTCCAGTTTTATCGGCTTTTCGTTTACCTCCTTCAAATCTGCGTTCTCCGACCCCAACCTTAAAAAAGAGCTCAGGTAAGGTTGGGATACGGCGACTAAACCAACGCAGATTCCGACAAGAAGAATTATTCTATCGCTCTTTTTTAAGTAAAATTCCATTTCATGACCCTAAAACCCGAAAGCGTAATTGGAGGAATTCTACCCGAAAAGTTCGCGGATCTTGTCGAGCCCGGCTTCCTTCCGGTCCTCCCTCATCTTTTCAGGTAACCTTTCATACCTTTTCTGACCGAACTTCTCCTTATAACCAAGTATAAACAGATCCTCCAGCTCTTGAGAAATCTCGGAAGGGAGAAGAGCCCGGTATTCCTGACAAAACTTCTCTATTTCCGGAATAAAGATATCCAGTTTCACCGATTCCTCTAACCTGGAAATGGCCTCTTCGTAGTCTCCGTTTTCAATTTTCTCCTTTCCTTCTTCAAACAAATCCCGCCGCTTCAGTTCCCTTTCTGCCCGACTTTCCATCCTTCTCTTCTTTTCCCGATAATTGTCGAGCTCACTAACAGGAAAGGCCAGCACCTCGAAATCACACTCCGAGACAGAAGGCACTTTTTCTTCATGGTTAACTATTCTTCCGTGATAATCCATACAGTGACTCGGGGTAGAATGAGTAAGGTTTACGTAGATCTGGTACAGCTCTCTCCTTCCAAGTAGTCTGTGGTAAAGCGTCTTGAACCACATAAATTATTCGTTCAAAAGCAATGCCAGCAGGGCTTTTTGCGTGTGCATCCTATTTTCGGCTTGCTCAAATATTACCGATTGGTCGCCGTGAGCTACGGATCGGGAAATCTCTTCATCGTAGTGTGCCGGTAAACAGTGCATTACCCTGGCATCCGGCTTTGCCCCGTCAAGTAACTCTTCATCAACTCTAAATCCG
>JAGXLP010000003.1 GCA_018334615.1 Candidatus Bipolaricaulota bacterium | reverse complement strand
AAAGAGGATAGACGCAAACTTTTCCGTTCGGGACGAAAAGCAGCGCAGAAATTCTTTGATGATTGGGATTTTGAAGACTACAAGCAAAGGTACCGAAAGTAAGTCTTGATAGAGTTATTTTTTGAATCCAAGTTAGAATTAGCTACTTAAGTAAGGTTTTATTTTTGGTGGCTTTATGTTAACATCTAAGTAAATATAGTGATAATAATAATCACTAATTGAACATAAATTGTAACAGTTGGAGCGTAAAGTGGTAATATGAAAAATAAAACTGAGGATTTTAAAAAAGGATTATCCAAGAAGGAAACATATACTTTGGCGAAACTGTCTTCCTCCGGCAAGCGCTTTATAACTATTGAAGATATCCAGAGCACCGTTGATTGTTCTCATGACAATGCCAAAAGGATTGCTTCGGATTTATCGAAGAAGAAGTGGTTGGAGAGAATTGATCGGGGTAAATACCTTATTGTCCCTCTTGAGGCAGGGGAAAAGGGGGTATATACGGAACACGAGTTTCTTATCGCTTCTCAGTTAATCGATCCATATTATGTTGGGTACTGGTCAGCGCTGAACTTTCACGATCTCACGGAACAGGTTCCTTATACGGTTTTTGTAGCAACCACGAAAAGAAAAAGAGATTTAGAGTTACACGGAGTAGATTATAAATTCGTGACTTTGACCGAGAATAAGTTTTTCGGATTCAAGAAATATTCTTTTGCCGGGGGAGAAATTAGAATTTCCTCTCCGGAGAAAACTTTAGTAGACTCTCTTGACCACTTGAAATACAGCGGGGGCTTAGAAGAGGTAGGCAAAGCATTTGTAAATGCAGAAGGTGAAATATCCATGGAGAAGCTTGTGGAGTACGCTGTAAAGTTAAATAACGGCTCTGTGCTGAAAAGATTGTTGTACCTTCTAGATTTACTGGAGTTTGAATTGTCAAAAAGGCTTAAGGAAAAAATTGAGGACAATTTCACGACGGGTTTTGCGCTGCTGGATACCACCAAGGAAGATAAAGGGACGCTTAGAAGAAAATGGAGAGTTAAGGTAAATGTGCCAGAAGAGAAATTAATTAAGTGGAGCCAGGGGCGATGAAATAGACATGAATAAATTTTTTGATCAAACCGAAGACATTAGGGCTTATTGGGACAGAGCTTTAGATCGTTTGACCTCTTCCAAGCCGGAATTCGATAAAGTCAATTACCCTGCAGCAAGCCACGGGGCTTGAAAAAACACATTAACAACAGGACCTTTAACTTAACAACCGGGAATTGACCCAGCACTCACTTGAGGAGAGGTACTTGGTTAAAAAAGTCCTACTAATTTCAGGTCAACTTAGCCCAAATAGGCTAAGCTAACGATAACTTGACCAAGCATCATATCTCAAGTGAGTGCTGGACAAAAACCAGCCGATTCATCCCCGCAGCAAGCTACGGGGCTTTCTCGGCAAGTTTTGGTAAACTCTACTATTCAGAACTACCTCGAGCATCAGCTTGAATAAATATTAGCTGAAGGCTTTTTAGGTGGAAAGCCAGCTCTAAAAGGAGACATTAGGAAGCGATTTAACTATAGAGGAAATACAAATTGTAAAAATGCCTTCAAGAAGTCAGACTTCTGCAGCATTCAACAAATTATGGGTAGTAATTGAACGAGATCTGGTCGGATGTTTACGTGTTTACTAAATACCCGGTGTTTAATAATTATTCAACAATCATATTTTAGTCAACAAAGTAATTGTATGTCTTGAGGTTTGTCACAAAAAGTGGATCCGTCAATAAAATGCTTTAGATAAAACTAGTTATGGTATAAGATGTATAACTAACATGGTATTAATGACAATTAGAGCCCTCTGAATGAGAAAATCGTGTGAAACAGGTTGACCTGTTTTTGGCAAAATAAAAATACACAAAACGGCAACTAAAAATGCAGAGGTGGAAATTTGTCGTAATTCCACCCGAAGGCATCCTAAAATAGCCTCCTGAAAAACATCACACAGGAGGCAGGAGAGGATGTTAAACATGACACAGATTAACTAAATCAAGCAATTAAGAGAAGAGGACGAAGAAAGCATAACCGACATTGCAGACACGTTAGGAATAAGCTGGCGTACGGCAAAGAAGTACGCCGATGGGGACCTAAATACCGAAGACCGTCCCAAGCAGAAGCGCATTCGTCCCGTAATGGGACCATATACAGAGGTAGTTGATGCCTGGCTGGCCGAGGACATGTTGGCGCCAAGGAAGCAACGTAGAACCGCCAAGGCCATCTATCAACAGTTAAAGGAACGCACCGACTACTCCGGATCGGCTAGGACCATAAGACGCTACGTAAGTAAGCGGAGACAAGAGTTAATTGATGCTGCCAAAACCCAGTACGTAAAACTAACTCACGAGCCCGGCACGGCCCAGGTCGACTTCGGGGAATTTAAGGGGGTCCACCCGGAGACGAGAAAACTTCACACCTACCCGTACCTGGTCGTTACCTTCCCCCATTCCAACGCACAATTGGCCCGGGTTACCCCGGCAGAAAACATAGAGTGTTTCCTTGAAGCGCTAAAAGATATCTTCAACGAACTGGGTGGTGTACCAAAAGTACTGTGGTTTGACAATTTGTCTTCAGCAGTAACTGACGTGCTAAAGGGAACCAAGCGCAAGTTGACCAAGGCCTTTACCGCATTCAAGTGGCACTACAGATTTGGCGCCAACTTCTGTAACGTGGGCGAGGGACACGAAAAGGGACACGTCGAAGGTAAAGTTGGCTACGTACGTAGAAACTGGATGAGCCCGCCTCCACTCATCTCCGATGTAGCTGAATTCAACGATAATTTGAAGGCCGAGATGGCCGCGGACAGAGATCGCGACCATTACGAAAAGGACGAATTAATCTCCCAACTCTTCAAGTACGACCTGGACTCTCTGTTAAAGTTGCCGACAGAAGAGTTTGAAGTAGTGAGGACGGATACAAAAGTGGCCAACAAGTACGGCGAGATCAAAGTAGGTGATGAGACCTACCACGTAGGTAGCGCTCATCCGAAACAGAACCTCTTCCTTAAAATATACTGGAATAAAATAGTAGTCTACGACGAATACGGTGAAAAGAAACTAACGACACTACCGAGAAAGTACGTTCCCAAAAGGGTAGATGATATCGACTGGATAGAAGAGCTTAAGATATTTAAGACGAAGCCGCGGGCAATCGAACAGGCCGCATACCTGCAGGCGTTGCCCGCGGCCACAAAAGAGTATCTCTTACCGGAAGATCTTACGGCCAGACGAGAGAGAATAAAAGTACTAATTAACCTCCTGAAAGATTACGAGATGTCCGAGATCGATAAAGCGATCAAGACGGCTGCCGAAGAGAACAAACTGGAGAAGGAGTACCTAAAGGCGATACTCGCCTACGGTAACCAAGAAGCAAAACCAGCAACGAATCCAGGCCCCACCTTGACCATATACGACCGACTACGCCCGGAAGGTGTCAGTTACCATGAGTAGACTAAGGGAGCTTTGCAAGGAATTCAGAGTAGGCAACCTTCAGGATCTGACAACTGAAGTCCAGTTTAATGAGCCGGACCAGTACTTAACTGACCTACTAGAACTAGCGTTAAAGAAGCGACGATCAAGAAAGGCAGATAGATTGATAAAGCAGGCCGGATTCCCGGTGGCAAAGACGCTGGAGGATTACGACTTCTCCCCGATTACATTCCCGGAAAGTGTCGATAAGGAGGCTCTAATCTCACTGGACTTCATCGAAAGAAAAGAAAACGTACTTATGGTTGGTAGGTACCGGTAAGACACATCTGGCTACTGCCTTAGGCATTAAAGCCTGTATGCAGGGCAAACGTGTCGCCTTCTACCGGGCAGCGGAACTTACCAACGAGTTACTGGAAAAACACGAGGACGGCGAGGAGAAGAAACTGATGGGTAAGATCGAAAAGGCAGATCTCTTCATACTAGACGAGCTGGGCTACATACCCTTTAACAAGAAGGGATCACAGCTACTTTTCTCGGTAATATCTAAAAGTTATGAACATCAATCAATTATCGTGACTTCCAACCTGGAGTTCGGAAGGTGGAACGAAGTATTCGGAGACGAGCACCTGACGGCAGCACTGTTAGACAGAGTTATTCACCACGGACACATATTGTCCTTTAGCGGAGAGAGCTTCCGGTTCAAAGAGGCTATGGGTAACCGGAAGGAGAGTTCAGATGATAGTTACAAACTAACGAACAATGGTCTTACGAGTTAGAGGGTTTGAAGAAATTAAACGATCAGGATGCTCTGCACTTTTTAGTTGCCGTTTTCTGCAAAAATTAGTTGCCAAAGACAATCAAGCCAACTGAGAAGGTGGTCAGACAACAGGTTGGAACGGTAACCGCCAAAGGAGAATTTAGAAATTATCAAACCTTATGGTACCAACACGGCAGGTGTAGGACTAACAGTAAGTTTACGCGAAATAAGGGATCAAACCAGGCGAAGAGTAGATTAAAAAGTTGAGAGGTGAACTGAATGGTTAAAGTGTGGGAACTAGATAATCCGAATTACAAAAGATGCGGGACGAGGTTAAAAAAAGGAGGAGGTTTCTTTCGCTGTACAAACTGCAGAGCGTTTTATATCCTCAAAGAATCCGGGCTTGTTCACCACTGAGAGAACTTTAAATTGGCCAGTCTACAAGTCCCTGAGTGATCCTCTCCGAAGGAAAGGTAAAACTTATTCACTCTATTTAAGACCTCGGTTCATTAGTTAAAAATGTACTTCAAATTTTGGTGTTTGCCAGGTATAATATTACAAATCTTTACTCATTTTTCTCAATAGGTAGATGAATACGTCTAGTAACTTTGAAAAAACCGTAAAGTTTATAAATCCTTTTACTTATATTATTATTTTAGTAGATGGATGTGTCTACTATGAACGAAAAAGAAGTAAACAAATTGGAAGCCCTATCGCCAACCGAACAGAGAGTTTACTCCAAGCTTTTCTCCAAGCGCGTTATCAACACGGAGGATGTAAAAGAAATTTTGGGCGATCCCCACAAGAGCGCGGATTACATAACCAATCTGCGGGAAAAGGGATATTTGAAAAAGGTGAGGCGTGGGGTTTATGCCGTGGTGCCTCCTAACTTGGTGGAGGGGGATTTTAATCCCGACAAGTTTCTGGTGGCGGGCAAACTTAAAGATGATTACTACATTTCTTATCACTCCGCCCTGGAGCTACATGGAGTAGCCCAATCCACCTACAACACAGTATGGATAACGACCAAAAAGCCGGCGGACTCCTTTAATTACAAGTCTATCAGCTACCGGTTTGTCTTCACCAAGTACTACTTCGGCCTTAGGGATATCAACCGAAAGGGAGTAAGGGTTACCGTTAGCGATCGTGAGAAAACCTTTTTGGACTGTGTACGCAGGATCAAGTACTCCGGAGGACTGGAAGAGCTGATTAAAAGCCTTCACAATTTTCCCGATTTAAACTGGGAGAAACTCTTGGATTACCTAGGGAAGTTTGAGGAGAACAGCCTATACCAGAAAACGGGCTTCGTCCTGGATAACGTTGACTTGAAAGTCCCAAAACAAGTGACGGAAAAACTACAAAAGGAAGTAGGCAATAAGACCTACTACCTGGACCGGGATCGTGAATCCTCTTATCTTGAAAAATGGAACCTGATGGTTCCCAACAACTTCGAGGAGCTGGTGTAAATGGCCAAGCTTGACCGGCAAACCTTTGAGAATCTCTCCGAAAGAACGGGATTTCAAATGGACGTTTTAGAAAAAGTTTACCGGTTGACCGAACTTTTGAAAGAAATCGTAGGAACCCGAATTGGAAATGAACTTGTTCTGAAAGGGGGAACTGCAATAAATTTTCTCCATTTTCACCTTCCCAGGCTTTCAGTGGATATAGATATGGACTATGTGGGCTCGGTGGAGAAGGAGCAGATGGAACAGGATAGAGCAGTAATCGATGACATTCTCAAAAAAGTGTTTCGGATTTTAGAATACAGGTCAAAGGAAAGGAAGTCATATGCCCTTCAGAAGTATAATCTGTTTTACGAGAACTCGGCCGAAAACAGAGACAGAATTGAACTCGAGATAAACTACCTGAAACGAGCTACGATTTTGAGTCCAATCAAGCGAAAATTCGAGCACCCATTTGATGTAGGAGAATTTCAGGTACTGAGCTTAAAAATCGAGGAGCTTTTTGGAAGAAAGTTAACCGCTCTCGTTCAGAGAGGAGCCACTCGAGACCTATACGACATTTATCGGTTGTTGACAAGCAACCTTACTTTTGATCGAGAAGCAATGAGGAAGTGTTTCTTGTTCTCGCTCTGTCTTAACGGAGATCCAAGAGAAGTGGACTCAACGAATCTAGAGGGGATAACCACAAGAGATATAAGGCGTTCCTTGCTTCCCATGCTGAGGAAGGGGAAAAGCGTTGATTTGGATGAGATGCGCCAAGAAGTTAAGCCCTTAGTAAAAGAATTTCTTGCTTACCGGGATAACGAAATGGAATTTATTGAGCGGATGTTTGAGGAAAAGCACTATGAGCCAGAGCTTCTTTTTGGAGACGTGGATTTTAATAACGAGCTCCCTAACCATCCAGGCATCGAGTGGAGATTGCGAAATATTTAACGGTTTTCTCTTTCAAGCCCAAAATTGAGTCAAAGCCTTCTTCTCCTAATAAAATAAATCATTCCGTCGCAAGACTCCAGATCCAGAGATAGTAATGCTCTGGGTAATACGGGGGTCATTGCAAGAGAAAACCATTTACCAAACGGAGGGAAAAGCTGTAGGGAAGTTTGATCTGGCTGGCGAGTTGCTTGCTCAGTTTGTTGAATAGAAGGGAGAAGATGTAAAGTTCAAGCTGGATTATCTCAAAATGTTCGGCTCTGAAGGATTTGATCTTGATCCCGAGGAGGGGCCGATTTGGAAACAGATAAGCCGGGAGGATATTTTACAAATAGCGTTTCTCACGGAGACGAGGATTACGATACGCATCGGCGAAGTACATATAAACGGAATAGAAGGCTTCTGGGGACTGTCTAAGACTAACATGCATACCTACAAGGGCATTAGAAAGAAGAACTGGAAGTACTATCTGAAGGAGATGGAGTTTCGTTACAATTACCGAAACTTGGATCTTGACGAACAAGTTGATAAGATCCTTGAGATATTGATGGGAGAACCGGAGTAACTTTCATCCGGTTCACAGGAAAAGTTTCGCTAAAGTTCCCCACAAGACCCATTTCAAAAAAGGAGGTTAACGTGTCATTAGCGGATAAAATTAGCTTCAAAATGATGTCCTTCTATCATGAAACTCTCTACAGTCTATTCCGAGACCCCTACGAGGTGTTGAGGGCGGCTGGCGTAACGGAGGGTCAACGCGTGCTAGAAATCGGGTGTGGCCCCGGCTTTTTCACGGTACCCGCCGGTGAAATAGTTGGAACAAAAGGAAGTGTTAACGCAATCGATATAAATTCAATCGCGATTCAACACGTCAGAGAAAAGGTAAGCAAGGGCCCTGTTAGAAATATTGAAGTCTCCCGAGTGGACGCGGCTGACACTGAATTTTCCGATGAGAAGTTTGACCTTGTTTTCGTATTTGGTCTCGCCAGGTCGAAGGGCAGCACCCTGGGTGAAATCTGGAGGGAGGCGTTTCGGGTGTTAAAGGCAGATGGCATATTATCAGTAGAAGGGGGGATCAATCCCCCGGAAGACCTATTCGAACGTACTGATAGGAGAGGTAGAATTGACAAGTTTGTCAAAGCTTAACCTCAAGTAGACGGTTGACGTTTTATTACCTCCGACAACAAATTCACGCCTCCCCCCTGGACCTACACGGTTAAAGCAGACGGCCGAATTTCAAATTCGGTCTCCAGATCTTTTCAAAATAAAGGAGCGAGGGCGGGCGGTGGTTAGACTACCGCAGTTTACCTCTTTTCTCCAGATCAAAGTTGCACTTACTGGTTGAATCCACCTTATTTAGATTAAGGGTTGCTGTATAATAAAACCCAGATGCCTATCGGTTAACATTGATCGATGGCTCAATCGATTAAGTCGAGATAAAACAGAAGTTTCTCGGGAGGAAATAGGCCTACATGAAAAAAGGGATTCGATTTAGAAAAGAAAGTTAACCCTTAACTTTTCCGTACCCAGAAAGCCCGCAACCCAGACGTTAATAGAAGGGAGCAACTCCCTGTTTTCCCAGGTGTTCTGGAACCGCCACCAATTCGAGAGCATAGAAGAAATAGATGAGAGGATAGAAGTATCCAACAAAAATGCCCGCAAATATATCGGCTATCAACCTCCTGAGGAAGGATGCCTCCAAAGGAACATTTGAACCGAAAGTTTACCAAAACTTGCCAAGAAAGCCCCTAGCTTGCTGCGGGAATGAATCGGCTGGTTTTTGGTCCAGCACTCACTTGAGATATGATACTTGGTCAAGTTGTCGTAAGCTTAACCTGTTTGGGCTAAGTTGACCTGAAATTAGTAGGACTTTTTTAACCAAGTTCGTTTCCTCAAGTGAGTGCTGGGTCAATTCCCGGTTGTTGGGTTAAGGGTTCTGTTGCTCATGTGTTTTTTCAAGTCCCGTAGATTGGGGCGGGGTAATTGACTCTTTTTCATAAATAACTGTACCTCTATCCATAACCCTGGAAATAAAAACCTGAGGTACTTCGCTCCATTCCTCTACCTCCTCCGGGGTATAAACTAGAATATCTTTTGGAATTATTAAACCTGATAAAGCTTTATAAGCAGGTACGGATCGCTTGTATCGAGGAAGCTCTGATTCTTTTATTATGAGTATATCGACGTCGCTGTCTTTTGATGTTTCCCCGTAAGAATACGATCCAAATAAGATAATTTTGAGGGGATCAAGCTCTTTTACAAGCCTATCTACCATTTCCTCAAGAACTTCATCGTTAAATTTCTTTATGATTTTTGGTTTTTTCGCCGTCTCCATTTTACACCTCTATAAAACCATTTAAGTATAGCTAGCTAAGTGTGAAATTCCAAAATTATCCCCAGGTAAGTATTAGATTGTCTTTGGCAACTAATTTTTGCAGAAAAATGACATTAAAAAATGCAAAGTCCTGTCGTCGGAAATTATTGCGTCTCCCTCTTCTTGACTCCCAAACGAGGGAGTCGGGCTACTAAGACCTCCAGGTAATACTCGATGTTGAAAGATTTGAGCTATAGGAAATTTCAATAACGGGAACTTAGCGGGATCAACAGAAAAAATATGGCTTACTTATCCTCGGATACAAGCCAGTATGCTTCCTCCAGGCTCCGGCGATATTTTTTGCTGTTCGGTAAAAATTGTGGTACTCCCAACAATTTGAGAATAGCCGGTTCACCTTGAGTTCGATGGTTTAAGTTTAATGAATCGGTAGAAGGAAGCTCGGGTCTCGGTTTCCAGAACTTATCCGGGTCGGTATCTAAGGGAGTTTCGGGGGGCGGAGAGCTTTGTCCTTTCGTATCTCGCCCCGATCCGGATCCGGAAAGAGCTTCCAGTAGTTCTTCCCTGGTTCTGCCCCTGATCTTAGTTAACTGAAAGGGATCCTCGTCGAACGTTTCTCCGAGTAGGTAGTAAACCGCAGCTATATGTTTACACGGGTTTGTAGAATCCGGACAGGAGCAGCGGGTATTGAGTTCACCCTGGTCCTTCGGAGTAAGCGATAGGTCATAACCGGCCAGGACTTCGTGGAAATCCTCGGGGACGCTTCCCGAACTGAAAGCGGCGTAGTACAGAGGGACGGAGGATATTCCGTCGATGATATCCTTCCAGGATTGTTCAGAATACGGCTCTAGCTCTATCATAACCTTATAAGGTTTGGAACGCGAACCCTGTACTTCGGCGGTGACCTCTCCTTTGTCGATGTTTACCTCCCGCACCTGACCCTTGCGGGCGTAACGTCTTCCCCGCTGAAGTCGATTGGATTTGCCGAACGATTTCAGGACCTCTATCCACCGTTTACCTATCTGGCTCTCTCCGAACTCGCCACGCCTGGTCCGGGCTTTTATCCCGTCTTCGACCGGTTTGGGCGTCGTGTATTCGAAGTTCTTCCAATACCCCATGGCTTAACCCTCCTTCAGTTCAATCAGGTTCATAAACTCCTGCTTGGAAAGTTCGGTCAACCCCTCTTCTCCCGACCCGACTATCTCTTCGGCGAGTTCCTTCTTTTTTTCGATCATGCGGTCGATCTCCTCTTCGTAAGTCCCGGAGCTGACGAACTTGTGGACGATTACGTTATTATCCTGACCGATCCGGTGGGCTCTGTCCGTAGCCTGGGACTCCACGGCTGGATTCCACCATCTATCGATGTGAATTACGTAACTTGCTTCTGTCAGGTTGATGCCCAGGCCTCCCGCCCTTAGCGACAGGAGGAAAAACGGCAGAGGCTCTTCCTGTCGTTGGAATCCGTCGATCATCTCGTCTCTGGATTTTTGTGATGTTCCTCCGTGCAGGAAGGGAACTCGGTAGTGGAAGTGGTCCTGGAGGTGATCCTGAATCATTTGGCCGAATTCTACGTACTGGGTGAACAACAGGGCGGAATACCCTTCGTCTAGGACGGTTTCGCAGATGTCAAGTAGTCTTTCCGTCTTTCCGGATCTTCCAGGATCAAATCCTTCTTCGCTCAAGAAATGAGCGGGGTGATTGCATATCTGCTTTAGCCTGTTGATAGTGCTCAGTATACAGCCTCTCTTTTTCATGTCGCCTTCGTCCTTTTCGGCCTCATCAAGCCGATCCCCCGCTTCGTCGACTACAGCCTGGTAAAGCGATGCCTGTTCAGGGGTAAGGGAACAGTATTCCTTCTTTTCTATCTTTTCCGGAAGGTCGGAGAGAATTTCCGGGTCGGTCTTTTTCCTGCTTAAAATAAACGGATTCACCAGCTTTTTTAACGTCTTCTGCTTTTGCCGAGACCCTTTTCTCTTTTGCTGGATCGGTTTCGCGTATTCGTTTTTGAAGCTCCCTTTTGGTCCCAAATAGCCTGGGTTAAGAAACTCCATAATGGACCATAATTCCATAAGGTTGTTCTCGATCGGGGTACCGGTCAAAGCAACTCGCACTTTCGAGGGAAGGTCTCTTGCCCTTCGGGCGGTTTTCGTTTCCGGGTTCTTTATCTTTTGAGCCTCATCAAGAGCCACCACCCTCCAGTCAATTTCGTTTAACAAGCTAAAGTCGTTTCTCAACAGCCCGTAAGATGTAACGGTTAAATCGGTTTCCCTTGCTGTTTGGATAAATTCTTGTTCTTGCAGGCGATTTCCTCCGTGATGGATCATGTGAGATAGCGAGGGGGCAAAACGTTCCACTTCCCGGCCCCAGTTCCCCAGGACCGAAGTGGGGCAAACCAGCAAGGAAGGTGCTGGGTCCGGAAACTTCCCGTCATCGTGTTTAAACTTCAACAGGGCGGCCAGCAGTTGGATCGTCTTACCCAGCCCCATGTCGTCGGCCAGGCAGGGGGAGAAACCCCTGGAGGTTAACGATAGAAGCCAGCCGAGTCCCTTTTCCTGGTGCTCCCAGAGTTCCCCGTGAAATTCCGAAGGAGCTTCTCTCAATTCAGCTTCGTCCAGCCCCTGATCTCCGTCATCATCACCAAATACGAGTTTGTCGATCCAATTTTCCTTCTCGCCCCCACTTTCCTCCTCATCGCCAGCTATCTCCAGATCAGTTATCGGTAAAGGGCTCTCCTTAGAATCGGATAGTATCTTCTGGGCCGTCTCGCTTAAATCAAGTTTTTCATCTTTTCCTTCAGTTAAGAAATCAAGCGTCTTTTCCACGTCATCTGGGTCCAGCTCTACCCACTGGCCCCAGATCTTTACAAGAGGGCTCTTTAGGGAGGCGAGTTTTTCGAACTCTTCCGCGGTGATCGTATCGTCCCCGACGGCGAGCTGCCATTCGAAATCGATCGGAGATTTCCAGCCGCCGGCAGAGCGGATCGAGGCGCGTCCGGCCTTCTCTTCGGGTGAAACGGTCGCCTTTAATCCCAATTCTGCATCCGTCTCCAGGGAGTTTGGGTCCCACCAGGAGGGGACTCTGGTCAGGAACCCGGCCTCTTTAAGCAGCCAGTAGCCCTCTTTTAAGTATTTATAGGCCTCGTTGACGGAAAGGTTACATCCTGTCGGTTGTTTGGATTTCAAGCCGGAACCGATGGCCGGAAACAGGTTGGAAGCAACTCCCAGGTCCGTCAATAATTTCTCTTCTGGGGAACCGTAGCGTTCTCGCAGCGGCTCCAGTTCCTCCTTATCTCGCGCCCAGAGTTCTTTGGCGGTCAGGTGGAAGCTTTCACTGTCGATGGTTTCCAGAAAGAAGTCGAGCTTCCATCCTTCCTGAGAGGAAAACAGAGGCGAGCCGTCCGACTTCTCGGCGGGAGGAACTAATTTGAAGCCGGTTCGAAGTCCACTGTCGGAAGTCTTTCTTATCGCCCTGATCCAATTTCCATATGAAGTGGTCAAGCGGCGGTCTTCCCTTGTGGAAAGATCCATTTGAGGATTGTTCCGAGCACCGAGATGGTTCAACCATTTTAATCCGACCGATTCGTTTCTAGCTTTTTTCTTTCCAGTTCGAAAGTCGTCTCCCCAATCGTTACGGACAAGCTGCTCCCGAATTTTGTGGTCAATTATCGTGTTCAGTAAACCACGTAGATAAGTCTCGGCTCCGGATTTCTGGAATGGGTCGTTTTCTCCTTTAACAGCGGCGAACAGGATAGCTGGTGCCGACCTGGCGAGGTCATCAAAGTACTTTTGGTCTCTGGGAAGATCTAATAACGGTCTCCAGCGGGCCTCCAGGTCTCCTGTATCGTTTCTGTGAAGGGCCGGTATAAATCTCTGTCGATTCAACAGGGACCGGGCGAACTCCGTCGTATTGTAAATAAACGCCAGCTCCCTGCCGGGGTGAAACGATTGCCGAAAGTAATCCGGATCTGAGCTAAACAGGGAAAGCCCGGGATCAATCGGTACCGAGATTCCCCATATCTCCCAGGGCATGATAGAGGGAGAGTCGGGGGTAAAATCAACGTCCAGGTCTTCAATTACCCATATTGACGATGGTTGGGGTAAATCGTTTTCCTCGTCGGTGGGGAGAAATAGGATACGAGAGTTCAGGTCGACGGAATCGAAAAAGCCGTCAGAATCAAGGTCGGATAATAGCCCTTTGAAATTATCCAAAATTACGGAAGGGTCCACTTGCCAGGGATGTTTTTTAGGGTATTGCTTTCTGGATGGGCCGGGAAACCGTCTTCGTCCCCGGGGGGTGGTAGATTCACCCCAAAGGAAGAATTTCCCGCCAAATGGGACCTCTTTTTCCGAATCCTCGGCTTCTCCCCCGAGAAGTTCACTGCCATCTGGAACCCAACAACCGTGAAGTATTATCATATAAATTTAGCTATTATTAATTTATTTCCGGGTGTTTGGGGGGTTTCCCGTGTTGAAATGGTTTTATCAGCTTTCGGTACTCCGTACTGTTACGGTTTAACATGTTGCTTAGTTTCCTTTCATAAACCTCTGGGTCGTATTCTCGTTTGGTCTGAAGCATGTCGTATATTTCTTCTGAAAGTACGTTGCTCAAAACATGAATTGCGGAGTGAGGGTGCAGTTTGTGTTTTTCAGACAACTCTTCGTAGGCATCTTTCACTGCGGTAACTTCGTCTATCTGGTTCAACACCATTTGGTGCATGATCAAGTGAAGTCTGGGATTCCATTCCTCGCCCACCTCGTTGATCGCGCTGGAAGTTTCCTGGTAAATATCAGGATGAGCCTCACACGCTTTCCTATAATTGTCCGAGTCCGGTGGTTCTGCCATTATTACACCTCCCGGATAAGATTATAATTACTCGCCCCGGCGTTGAAAGCCCCGGCTTTTGTCTTTTTCGACAAAAAGGGGTTCTTGTCTGGTGCTTCGTTTTTCACCCTCTGCTATCTATAAATATGTAATTATCCAGTATTTTCTCAGGAGAAGCAATAAGTCTATATTCTAGCCATGTTCCCCGTAGTCCCCACCTCTCCAGAATTTTATAGTGTCTCCGGAACAACGGAAGAAATAAGTGTAAAATTCCAAAATTATCCCCAGGTAAGTATTAGATTGTCTTTTCAATTAATTTCTGCAGAAAAATGACATTAAAAATGCAGAGTTTTGCTACTTATTTTGTCAGCAGCTCTAGTCAAGAACCCCGCCCCAAGGGACGGGATTCTAGACTGCCAGCCAGGTAGCCGCAGTATTTTCACGGAAATTTAAATCTCAATTTGGTTAGTTTTTCCATTTATTCTATAATCTATGTCGAAATGATTTATCTTGGGAGGCAAAAAGCCTATTTCTGACGGGGAACTTTCCAAACTTTATAAAAATTTCAGCAAATTAGGCGCAAGCTAGGTTTAAAAAGGAGGAAAAAATATGAAATCATTTAGCTCAAAAGACTGGACTCTGACGGTGATAACTGGTTTATTAATACTTGTCCTCTTTAGCCTCCCAACAATTGGAACTACCCATGAAGTCTCAAAAAATGGAGGGGATTTCGGATCGATCCAGGCTGCGATCGACTCGGCGGCACCTGGAGACACTATACTCATTCGGGAAGGAATTTACGAGGAGAACATATCAGTAGACAAGGATATCGTCCTCAAAGGCCAGAACCCTTCAAAAGTGAGTATAACTGGTTCTGAGGAGGGTTACCCGCTCCTGAAGGTCGGGCCTTCAAACGTAACGGTAACCCTGGAGGACCTAAGTTTGGCTGATGCTTTAGGTAAAAGGTGCGAGGATCGTGAAGTGGGCCTCTGTCCGGTAGGTATATCAACGCTGGGAGAGCCCAAGTTAAAGGTAAAAAACTTAGTTGTGTCGGGTAAAGAAGAGTCAGGTATATACCTGCGGGATTCGGTTGAAGCCGTAATAAGCTCCAGCGAAATATCGGGTAGTGGTTGGTGTGGAGTCTTTGTCGGTGATTCTGCGAAAGTAGTCATCCATAAAAGCACGGTCACGAACAAAGCCAACGGCATTTGGGTCGGCGATTCGGCGGAGGCGACCATCAGCAACAGCAAGTTCCTCCAGAACAAGTACGGCATAAGGATAAGAAACTCGGCCCAGGTCGCTATCTCAGACGGGGTTGTCAAGGATAACGAGTACGGTATCTGGCTCGGAGGTTTGACCTGGACGACCGTAGAAGATTGTGAAGTCATCGGAAATAATGGTCCCGGAATACAGCTTCGCGACACAGCGAGCGCAAGTTTAAACGGTAATACCATCCGGGAAAACAGCACCGGAATTGATATCTATATGGCGGAGGTGTTTTCGGTCAACTTGAAGGGTGCCGGCAACGAAATCGCGGAGAATAAAAAAGACTTCGATAACGTCCCCCAGAATTTGCAAGAACGGCTGGTCTCTGGCTAAATGGGGTTTGGTCGTTTGACCTAGTTTTATGATTTCTCCCCGCGAAGGAGTTTGGGGGTTCTTTATAAATGCGGGTTGCTGGCATGATGAAACCTCCCTCTGGAAACTGTAACAAGGTTATGCGTGAAAATGTAAACTATGAAATAGAGTCCTACCAGTAGGCGAGTTCCCTGGTAGTAGATCCCAAACAAACCGACTGAGTACAGGGACCGAGCTACTATGGGACTACGGAAAGTTTGGCTGTTGCGCTTGGGAGTTGAATGCAAGGACCTTGCTGTCCTGAGATAATCTATTGGGTTGAGGAATCGGATTTAACTGTATTCTTGAACCGAGTAAGTCATTGGTGGAATAATAACGAGATCAGATAATCTAACTTTCCTCTCGACTACAAAAGAGAGTAGGGTTCACCTAATATTTCTAAGATATCGTGGATATTTATTTGTAAAACCGGTCAATTTTTGACGGGTAATATTCCTCTAGGGAGGAAGATTGTAATGAAAAATATTCTTTCGGAAGGGTTTAATATAGAGATAGATTCACTGGATGATAAAATAGGCAGACTAAAGGTTTTTGAAGAAAATAGTTCCTGTAGCGAGAACGACGTTATTCCACAGCTAAACGACATCTCGGCTGGAGGTAACTCCGAATGGGGAATTTCCGGCTCGCGAAATAATTTCGTCGTAACTCTGGACGGAGAAAAAGCGGCAGAATTTGCCGGGCTGGAAAAGGGTCACCCCGGCTGGGGGCAATATGGAGCCGAAGAAAGTGACAACTGGTTAAAGCTTTCACAGCTGGTGGACGAGGACTCTCTGGTTTATGGTCTCGGTGAAAAAACAAGATACATGGAGAAGAGCGGAGCTGTTTACGAAATGTGGAACCGGGACACGAACGGTTTTTACACCCATAACGAGGATCCACTGTATTCTTCACTTCCTTTTTATTTGGTAAGAGTTCCCGAAACCGGAGGGGGCGGTGACTCTTTTCTCGGTATATACCTCCACCAATCGGAAAGAAGCCAATTTGCCGTAAAGGTCGGAGAAAATTCCGATAGGATAGGGTTGGCGGTTAAATCTCCTTCTGTGCGCCTGTACCTGTTTCTCGGTGGCGACATCAAGAAAGTAATCGAAAACTACACGAAGTTAACCGGAAAGCCATTTCTTCCTCCGCGTTGGGCCATCGGCTATCATCACTCCGAGTACGGAAAACCCTGTGATCAGGAAGAAGCAATAGACCTCGCTGACACATTTAGGGAAAAAGGAATCCCCTGCGACGCGCTTTACTTTGATATCCAGCATATGGAAGGAAATAGGGACTTCACCTGGGACCGTGAAGCTTTCCCGAGTCCCGAAAAACTAACCGAAAAATTGCACGAAATGGATTTCCACCTGGTCAATATAGTGGACCCGGGAATAAAAGAAGAGCCGGGGTACGAAGTCTACGAATCTGGAATAGGTAAGGATGTATATGTCAGGGATGAAGAAGGAGATAATTTCTCAGGTTCAGTATGGCCCGGCTTCTGTGTGTTTCCTGACTTCTTGCGAAAAGAAGTCCGAGATTGGTGGGCGGAACAAAACCGTAAACTCCTAAACCAAGGAATTGACGGAATCTGGAACGACATGAACGAACCCGCGATATTCTTCGGTCGAAAACAGATAAGCAGGCTGGCTTCCACGATAGAAGAAAAAACTTCCCGAGGAGGTCATCTGGACTTTGAGTACAAACACAGATTGATGAACGTCAGAGAGGAAAATACTAAATCTCTCTGTCACAAAAATGATGCGGGAAAGAAAGTCAGCCACGAAAAGGTTCACAACATCTACGCCCTCTACGAAGCAATGGCAACAGAAAAGTCCTTCCGTAGAGAAAAGCCTGAAGAGAGGCCGTTTATTTTAACGAGGGCGGGTTTCTCGGGAATTCAGAAGTACGCTGCTAAATGGACCGGAGACAATTCCTCTACCTGGGAACATATGAAGATGTCAATCTATATGGCACTCAACCTCGGCCTTTCTGGTATACCTTTTGCTGGTGCCGACATAGGGGGGTTTCACGGCGATGTAGAACCCGAGTTACTCACGAGGTGGATACAGCTGGGTTCTGTCATGCCTTTCTATCGAAATCATTCGAGCCTCGATACTATAAAGCAGGAGCCCTGGTCTTTTGGGGATAGATACGAGGGAATTAACCGGAAATATATATCGCTACGCTACAAACTCTTACCTTTTCTCTATACCGAGTTCTTTAGAACTTCACGTACGGGAATACCAGTTATGAGGCCGCTATTTATGGAGTTTCCCGCCGATAAAGAATCCTATACGACTTCAGACCAATTTATGGTCGGGAATAGCATGCTTGTAGCGCCTATCCTGGAGCGAAATTCCAGAAAAAGATTGCTCTATTTGCCTTCGGAATCGGGGAGGAAGATATCCTGGCTTGATTGGTGGACGGGCGAAAGGCTGGAAAGCGGATACCACACTTTGGACACTTCCCTGGACGTTATGCCTATTTTCGTCAGAGAAGGCAAGGGTATACCCTACACCGAAACCGTCCAGCACGCTTATGAGTTTCCGGACACGCTAAAACTCCGGGTAAACCGCGGAGAATACCATAATACGAAAGCAAGGGTACCAGTTTACCACGACGACGGCAAATCCTATGGCTTTGCCCGTGGAAACTACTTCCTTGGCGAATTTCTAATCGAGGGAGATCACGAAAAACCGAAGCTCGAAGTAAATCACAATGGCTACGATCCTTTCTGGGATAAAGTAGAAGTCGACTGAGTTTATCCGATCAGGAAACGCTCATAGTGGGTTTCTGGCCTTCATTCGAGCAGGTAAAGTCTTGCCTCATAAGGCTTTAAGTTGATGTTGGTTCGCTCTTCGTCCAGGTTTTCATCAGGGTAATTCGAGAGCAGCAGGCCTCTCCACCCTTTCGGAATTAATTTCGAAAGAGATAATTCTCTTTTCCCGTCGGAAAAGTTGAGAACCGTTAAAACGGTTTCATCTTTGCCGCGCCTTTTGAAGGCAAATATTTCTTCGTCGTCATCCATAAGTGGCTCGTATTTTCCGTATATAAGTGCTTCGTGGTCTTTCCTGAGAGATATGAGATCTCGATAGTAATTCAAAACAGAATTTTCGTCTTTCTTTTCGGCTTCGACGTTAATGCTTTCCTTGTTTGGATTGACATTTATCCAGGGTTCTCCTTTCGTGAATCCTGCGTTTTCTCCAGAAGTCCACTGGATCGGTGTTCGTGCATTGTCCCTGCTCCAGAACCTGACCTTGTCTTTAACCTCTTCGAAGTCCTCTACTTCCCCTTTTTTCTTCATTTCGTTGAACTGATTTATAGTTTGGACGTCTCTGAGCTCGCTAATGTCGGAGAACGGGTAATTTGTCATCCCGAGTTCCTCTCCCTGATAAATGAACGGCGTCCCCGATATAGTCAAAAGAAGGGTAGCAAGGAGCTTAGCTGACTCTCGCCGGAAGTTCGCGTCATCTCCTAACCGGGAAACCATTCTTGGTTGATCGTGATTGCTGAGATAGGTAGCGTTCCAACCGCCAGTACGGGCGGCCACCTTTCTCCAGCGACTAAAAATATCTTTAAGTTCCGTGAGATTCCAATCCTTCGGGTGGGACCAGAAACCCCCGTCATCAAGGTCAAAAGTCACGTGGTCAAACTGGAATATCATGTCAAGTTCGTTCCGGGAAGGTTCTACGTATTTTGCCCCTTCGTCGACAGATACCAGCGGAGTTTCACCAATGGCCACGGCATCTCTTCCCGCAAAGACCTTTCTGTTCATCTCCTGTAAATAGCTGTGAATATTCGGACCGTCGACGTAATATTTGCTTCCCCGGGACCCATATGGCCCTCTAGTAGTGTCGTCAGGAAGTTTAGGGTTCTTGGAGATGAAATTTACGACATCCAGCCGAAAACCGTCTATACCTTTGTCCAGCCACCAGTTCATTATTTCATAAAGCTCTTTCCTGACTTCGGGGTTATCCCAGTTAAGGTCAGGCTGTTTTCGGGAAAACAGGTGGAGGTAATACTCCCGGGTAAGGTCGTCGAATTTCCAGGCCGACCCACCGAAAACGGAATCCCAGTTGTTTGGTGGTTCTTTTTCATTCCCACTTCGCCAAAAGTAGTAGTCTCTGTATTTGTTGTCCCTGGATTTTCTCGATTTACGAAACCAGCGATGCTCGTCGGAAGTATGGTTTGGTATGAAATCCATAACTAGCTTTATTCCCCGCTCGTGAAGATCCTCGAGTAAAGCCTCCCAGTCTCCCATGTCACCAAACTCGTCCATAATTTTCCGGTAGTTCCTGACATCGTAGCCGTTGTCGTCGTTTGGGGAGTCGTATACTGGATTTAGCCAGACTAGATCTATTCCCAGGTATTCCAGGTAGTCGATCTTTTCCCTGATACCCGGCAGGTCACCTATACCATCCCCGTTTGAATCGTTGAAACTTCTGGGATAAATCTGATAGACAACAGCTTTTTTCCACCATTCTTTGTTCATGAAACTCCTCCAGATTTAAGTTCTATTCATAGAAAACTTTAAGCGTGGTGATCTCAAATGGAGTTAATTCGAGCTGCAGGGTGTCGTTCTGGAGCTCGAGTTTTGATTTCTCGTCTTCTACAAGATTTGTTTCCAGTATTTTATCTACACCAAACCCAAAGGTGACTCCGGTAGAAACGGTCCGCCCCCAGGCCTCGTAGATCCGTATTATGAGTGCTTTTTCTCCGTTTTCTTCGGATTTTTTTACCGCCTCCACAATTACGCCGTCTTCTTCAATAGTCACTAACGAGTCAAATCCAGTTACAGGCTCCCCGTAAGTGGTTACCGCTTCCGTGTTCAACTCGTAGGCCTGCTTTATCACACCGGCATCCCGAAAGTCACCCTCATGTGGCAAGAGAGAATAAATAAAATCGTGAGAACCCATGTCAGCTTCGGGGTCGGGCGAGCTGGGACCCCTTAGCAAGCTCAACCCGATATTGGTTTCGTCTACGTTTACGCCGTATTTGCTATCGTTTAGTAAAGCAGCACCAAAACCGTATTCGGATACGTCAACCCATTTCTGGTGAGGTACTTCAAAACGTGCCCGATCCCAGCTGGTATTTGAGTGAGTGGGTCGGTTATAGTGTCCGTATTGTATTTCAAAAGTAGCCTCTCTCGAACTAACCGCTATCGGAAAGTGTGTTTTCAGAAGAGTATCTTTCTCATGCCAGTCCACTCGTGTTTCAAGGTCAATTCTCTTGCTGTCAGAATAAATAACTATATCCTGAACGAGCTTCGAATTACCGAATTCTCTCTCCTGTCTTAATATACCCCTTAACGGTCCGCTTTCGATCACGTATGTCTTTTGAGGCGCGGGAAGGCGGTTGCTTACATCATAAATATCTCCTTCTAGTTCCCAGGCGTCAAATTCGGTCGGAAGATCCCTATATGCAATTAGCTCATTGCCCGGTCCGTCAAACACTTCTCTCTCTTCTTTCTTGTCTTCGAGGGTGGATATTGATCCATCTTTACTGAGGACTATTTTTATCTTTGAGTTTTCCATATCCCGTTCCGTTACTGTAATGTCGTTTCGGTAATTAGAACATTCGGGTTCAATCTTAAAGGTCTTCCCGCCGAGGGAGGGTAGTTTGGTTGCATTGAAAACGATTTTTTCCTCATCTCTTCCAGATCTCTGGATAGGTAACCTATTTCCGTCCGGGTCCACGGCGGAAATCTCGTCGCTCTCGATATTTGGAGCCTCTGCTTCAACCAGACGATCCGTTACCCAGGATAGGGAATTAAACACGAAAAGTTTTTCCTTGCTGTCGGAGTGTTCGACTATATCTTTGCTCGCTTCTGAAATTATTTTCCGGGTTGAGTCCAGTGCTTTTCCGTAGTCCCTATCTGCGTCTTCGTAAACCTCCCTAATTGAAGAACCGGGAAGAATGTCGTGAAATTGGTTGAAAAGAAGCGTCTTCCAGGCGCCATCAAGTGCATCCTTTGGATATTGAAAGCTGTTACCCCCCAGAAGCGCCGTCGAAGACAGTATTTCGGCTTCCCTCAGGGCAAATTCTAGCTTACGATTATTTCTTTTTTTGTCACCATGAGTTGTAAACGTGCCGCGGTGCCTTTCCAGATAGAGCTCGCCAATCCATTTTTCTAGCTTTTCGCTATTCTTCTCGAGACCTTTAAAGAAGTTCTTGAGCTGGCCAAATTCAAGATCGGGCAGGGCTTCAATGTCGTTTATGGCCTCAACCTGTTCTACCATGTCCCTGTTTGGTCCTCCACCTCCGTCTCCCCAGCCAATAAGGTAAGCAGCTCTATTCAACTCGCCTTTTTCCCTGAAATTTTTTGCTGATTTTACAACTTCGTCCACGGGTTCTTGGAAAGTCATGCCATTGTACGTATCTGCGGGAGGGAAGTGAGCGATCAACTGTGAGCCGTCTATGCCCTCCCAGACGAAAGTGTGATGGGGAAAATCGTTAACTTCGCTCCAGCTCATCTTTTGGGTAAAGAAATAGGGACAATTTGCGGATCGTGCTATACCTGGAAGAGAGGCGGAATAACCAAAAACGTCGGGAATAAACGTAATTTTTGGGTCGATTCCAAACTCCTTTCGAAAGTAACGTTTCCCGTATAGATACTGTCGGGCGAGTGCTTCTCCTCCACTGATGTTTACGTCGCTTTCTATCCAGGTTCCCCCCACCGGTTCCCAGTCCCTGGAATCGACTTTTTTCTTTATCCTATCAAATAGTTTGGGGAAGCGGTTTTTTACGAATTCATAAATATGGGGCTGAGACTGGAGAAACCGAAAGTCGGGGTATTCTTCCATTAACTTCAGGGCGTTGGAGAACGTCCTGCCGCTCTTTCTCACCGTCTCGCTCCAGGGCCATAGCCACGCTGCGTCAATATGTGCGTGTCCAGTTGTAATGAGCTTCAGGTCAGAAAATTCCGATTCGAGGTCTTTTAGATCCTCGATAATTCTCATCGCATCTTTTGATCCTTCTGTTATACGGTTTTCAGAATCTTCTCCGAAAGGGAAAGAGTGACTTGCTTCGGTTAATTTGTTTAGTATCTTTTTTCTGAGGGGAGAGTCTTCGGGCAGCTGCTTTCTCAGATCGTTGAAACTTTTAAAATCAAAATACAGCTTTCTGACCTCTTTCCTTGTTTCTACCAGTTCGGCCTTTTCCAGGATGAATTCGTCAACGTCTAATCCACCCCAGAGCAAAGTCGTGCCAACCTCTACCATCAGGTCAAACCGTCCGTTTTGTTGAGGTACATTCTCAAGCTTCAGAAATTCGTGTCCGTGGTCGAAGGACTGAATAGGGTTTCCCTTTGCATAACACTGGGCTTCGACAGCCGGTCTATCTGCTATCGGACTCATCTCGGAACTCGAAGTAGCTTGGGCTCGAAAGCGCAGTGACGAGGTGCCCAGAGAGAACCCTTCAGGTAGCTTAAAGGAAAGTCTGAACCAGGCGTTATTTCCCAGGGATAGCTCCGGGGGAATATTTTCGGCATTATTGATGTCCACTTTTTCACTTAATGTTGATCGATCCACCTTTTCTCTATCCCTTTTCCAGGTAAAACCGGGTTCGCAGGGACTAAAATTCCTCTTTCTCGCTTCTTCCGGCTTCAAAAAGTCCCGGGTCAGGTGACAGGAAATATTTTCAACGAGTCTCGATTGGCCAACTGTCATTTCCTGCAATTTCTTTTCTGTATAGTTGACTCTTTTACTTTTTGTAATTTCCATAGATCCTCCTTCCGGCTCTTAGGGTTAGACGTTGAGTGTAGGAAATTTCCGATTGCATGTCTACATTTTAGCCCTCTTCTCCGCAAAAAATTTCCCGTGACAGCTGCGGTTGGTTTAGATGACAGTAGTTGACGGTTATTAAAACTATCCACGCAGGTACAAGTATAAGAATTACCGGAGAATAGATTTCTATAACAACAAGTGCGGTAGCAGAGAATCCCGGCAGATAAGTTAATGTCGCGGTTCTCGTCGAGTTAGACCAGGAAGTCTTAAAGGAATCTCTGATAGCGGCAACAGGCCCCGCGTTCCCGACCAGAACGCTTGGCAAAAGGTAAAGAAAGAAGAATGGATATACTGCCAGAGGTACGAACAGGAAGAAGCTGTAAAAGTTCAAGAACAGGTATAATAGGACTAGCCAGGGAACAATCGCTATCAGGGTAGAGAGTAGAAGAACGGGTAGCTTTCCCAGGGTGTATTTCCAGTTTTCGATTAGCCCAAACTCCACGTTGTGTAAAGATCCCCAGCTGTCAACGGCAACGCTCGACGAACAGAATAGCGCAAGTAGCCCAAGTAAAAATCCGTAGGTTACTTTAACAGTGCTACCCTGCGGAAACGCGTAAATGCCACCGGTAAGAGAAAACCCGAAGAAAACTAAGAAGGGTAGTGTGAGCCGGAAAAAGTTTTTACCGTAAATCGTGGCGGTCTCTTTTAACTCGTCCATTGTAGAAAAAATTTTTTCCGTCGGTGTTTGCGAGGAGAGTATCAATCAACACCACCTAGCTGGAGACCGATCTGCAGGTACTTTTGTCCGTATATCAGCACCAGCAAAGTGGGTATGAGAAGCAATATCGATCCAGCTGCCATATAATCGTAGTTAATTGTATACTGGCCTGCGAAGACAGCTCTATTGAGAGCTGCGGTAAAGAGCATTTTTGGTTCCGACCTTATGAATGTCGTCGCAAATACGTATTCCGCCCAGGAAAACCGGAAACCAAATATAAACGCCGCGATTATTGCGGGTTTTGAGAGGGGGATAAAAATTTTATAATAGCGCCTTATCGGTCCTGCCCCGTCTATAATTGCCGACTCTACTATTGCTTCCTTGACAGTGTCGAAGTAGTTCAAAAACAGAAATATGTTTAACGGTAAAACGAGAATCTGATAGAGGAATATCATCCCGAGCCTGTTATTTAACATTCTCATTTCGGCAAACAACGAGTAAAGAGGTACGATATTGAGCTGGGGCGGAAGGAGGAAAGTAAGGATTACGCCTAAAAATATGAACTTTTTTCCCCTGAATTCCAGTTTGGAGAAAGCGTACCCCGCCATAGAAGAAATCAGCACTGAAATGAAGCCCACTGAAAGTCCAACGAATACGGAGTTTAAAATGCTAATAAGGACCCCAGATTCAGTTAACAATCCCACGTAATGGGAAATGGTCGGACTGGTAGGGAACGGTTTCGGCGGGAAACTGATCTTCTGCTGGAGGGAAAGACTTGTTACCCAGTAAATTGGGAGCAAGGAAAAAACGGAATAAGCTATTAGTAAAATTATTCTGGTTGCTTTTTCAGACATATCGATTCACCTTAAACCAGCTCTACGTTGGCTACTTTGACGTAGAGATAAATTAATATTAGGTTTATAAACACTGAGAAAACGGTCACGGTTGCTCCGTACGAGAAATTCCCCGAGTCAAACGCGGCAAGGTATCCGTGGAGCGGGAAAACTCGCGTAGCATTTAGCGGTCCTCCTCCGGTCATTGCCAGAATCAAGCCAAACATGTTGATCGTCCAAACTGTTATCAGTATAAGGTTGATTAGGATAAATGGAAGAATTATTGGAAGCGCTACTCTCGTAAAGAAAATCCATTCACTTGCTCCGTCTACTTTCGAAGCTTCGATCAACTGCGGTGAGATCGAGGTCATTCCAGAGCCCATGAGAAGTATGGTGAATGGAGTTCCCCACCAGGTATTGGCAAGCACTATTGAAATCATTGCCGTCGTCGAACCTCCGAAAAAGTCGACCCTTCCAAATCCCAGGCTGGTAATCACCATATTAAACAAACCTATATCCTTGCTTAGCAGAAGTTGCCACCCGAAGGCGGCTATCAGCACCGAACAGAGCCAGGGTAGAATAACGATAGGACGGAAAAACCTCTCGACCTTCGGTACAGCCCGATAGAGGAGATAGGAAATGGCGGTTCCGATAATCATCTGAAGGCCGATGCTCGTGAAGGCAAAAATTGCAGTGTTTGTAAGTGAGGTTATAGTTCTGGTGTCGGTAAGTACGGTTTGAAAATTCTGTAACCCGACGAAATCCCAGTCAGTAAGGAAATTCATCAAGGTCACGTCGTGAAGCACAAGGTTTATATTCCAACCCCAGGAGAAAAACTGGAGAAAGAAAAGGACTCCGATCGCCGGCAGAAGAAACAACGCTGGAATCAAGAAACTATACCTTCGCATATTATCACATCTTCCTTTTATATAAATCCACGGAAGGGGTCTGATAATCCCCTTCCGTGGATTGACTTACCATCCTGGAGGAGATTAGTCTTCCATAAGTTGATTGACCTTCTTCTCAGCCGTCGCTAGAGCCTTCTCGGCTGTTGCTTTACCCATGACGACCTTTTGGGTGGCGTCCCAAAGTTCCTTCTGTATCTCCGGGTATTCAGGGAAGAATGGCCTCCAGACTCCGCCGGCGACACCTTCTCTGAATCTATCGAACCACTCCTTCGGCAGCGTTTCTCCAATCATCCTCTCTTTATAAGTAGGGGATTCCCAGATCCAATCGGTTGTCGGAAATTCTCCCTGGTAAGCCGTCATTTCCGCGTAAGCTTCTCGGTCTTCAAAAACTTCCATCAGTACCTCAAACGCTACGTCTGGATGTTTGGCCGTTTCGGGGATTGTCCAGAGCCAGCCTCCGGTAAGAACCCTCATGTCGTGACCCTCGAATACAGTTGTTGGGATTACGCCTATCTTTTCCTTGATCTCCTGAACGGATAAGTCCGGGTACTTGCTGTGTATTGCCCCTATATCCCAGCTTCCTTCGTAGGTCATTGCGTAATTTCTATCGAGGAAGTTGGCAAGCATCCACTGCCAGGACCTCTGCATCGTTGCTCCAGACTCTTTCAACTTTTTGACATAATTAAGTGATCTGTAACCGGCTTCGTTGTTAAATCCGGCAACCCATTCGCCGTCTTCGTTTTGTTCTAAGATCTTGCCACCGAGCTGGTATAACCAGCCGTACCATTGATCGACTACCCACTTGCCGTTGAAGGGATATTCGAGACCACCGGCCATGCCGAAGTCCTCTTTTGCCGTTTCCGTGATGTCAGGTAGTGCTTCAAGCATACCTTCGCAGGTCATGATGTCTTCCATGGTGTATCCTGCTTCGTGAAGGACGTCCTTCCAGACCCAGATGGCTCTCGTATCTGTGGACCGCCAGAGCCCGTAGTAAGTGCCCTTGTAGCTGGATCCTTTCTTAAAGACGTCGTACATGCCAAGATCGTTTGCCCATTTTTCGTACTGGTCGGAGTATTTGTCGGAGAGGTAACCGCTCGCGGCAACTTTTCCTAACCATATGTCGTCCATTTCTACGTAGTCAAACGTTGATTGGGACGTAACAGCCAGCATTATCGACTTCAGCATGTCGCCGTAAGGGTATACTTCACCTTTCAGCTTGATGTCGACGCCGGGATGCTCGGTTTCGTATTTAATTGCGGGGAAGTGATAGTATACGTAGTCTTCGACCTCCCCCTTCATTTTTTCTCCCTCTAACGGTCCGATATAGGGTGCTCTCTCGATACCAGCACTCTGAACGGTCATCACTTTCTGTTCGATGACTTCTTCCTGGTCTTCGTGACTGTCGGAAAACCCGATCGCCGCCAGACCGATAACTAAGGAAAGGACAAGAACGAATGAAATTATCTTTTTCATAAAAATATGTACCTCCTGTTAAAAATAGAAGATAGTTGATAAATAATTAGTCACTGGCTGAAAAAGTTTTACCACCCCCTGGTGGATTTTCGGATTTTTTGCAGCCACAGGACTCCCTTATTCTGAGGTCCGCGGGAACTATCAACTGGGGCTCTTCCTCTTCTCCTTTAATTATCCTTATTAACTTTTTTGCCGAGAGGTATCCCAGTTTTTCGGTGTTCAAATCCACAGTAGTCAGGGGTGAAGAAAGATGCTTTGATAACTCCGATTCTCCGACGACTACGAGCGCTACATCTCCGGGTACAGTAATATCGAGTTCCCTGAGGGCCCTAAGTGCACCGACCGCCTGGACTTCAACCGAAACGAACATAGCCGAAAATTCGTACTCGGGCGCTTTCTCCAGTACTTTTTCGTAAGACGATTGCTCGTTTAGATCAGATTCCCAGACGAGATCCTCATCGAAAAATATCCCCTGGTTTTCCAGTGCGGACCTGTGCCCCATTAATCTGTTCCGTGAAACGGTGAATTTTTCCGGTCCGGATAACATTGCAATCTTTTCGTGGCCATGGTCAAGAAGGTGCTCAGTAGCCATTCGACCGACGTCAATATTGTCGTTGTCGACGTACGGCAGGTTCTCCACGGGGTCACCGAGAAATACAGTCGAGTATTTATATTCCTTAAGGATGTCAAGGTAGGGCATGCTGGTCGTGGGATGAGTAATAACCGATCCGCTGACGCTATTCGTCCGAGCGGCATACTTAATACGCTCTATCGCCTCATCCTCCGATTCTACAATCTGAAGGGATAGAGTCATCCCCATTTCTCCGGCAGCTCTATGCATGCCAGATATCATCTTCTGGAAGAATTCCGTGGAGGAAAATACGCTCGTGAGCTCTATAGGAATGAGCAGCCCGATAGTCTCGGATTGACCTGTCGCGAGGCTTTTCGCAGCAGAGTGTGGGTGATAGTCTAATTCCCTTGCAGCCTTTAACACGTCTTTTTTTGTTTCCGGACTGACGTGCGGCTTGTCGTTGAGTGCGAGTGAGACAGTAGATGGTGCTACTCCTGCTTTTTCAGCAACGTCTGCAATAGTCACCTTGCCAGACATATTTTTGTAGGGTCACCCCTGATAGATTCGAAGCGATTTTAGTTTATCAAGAATAAAAACATTTGTCAAGTTACATGAGGCTTAGATACAAATACCCTGCATTGTCTGTAGATACGGAGTTATAGGTTGGTTGTGTTTGATATCTAATTTTCGTCAAATATTAATTATTTAGAATAATTATAAATTGTCGTATATATTCGAAGCCCTTTGAAATATTTTATGATAAAAATCACGGAAATAGAATGCATAAAGGGAAAGAGATGTCTGCGCTGGTAGCCTTTATTCAAATCTCAACTGTTTTTACCAAAACTTGCCGAGAAAACCCCGCAGCTTGCTGTAGAGATGAATCGGCTGGTTTACCTCCAGTATTCACTTGAGATATGATGTTTGGTCAAGTTATCGTAAGCTTAACCTATTTGGGTTAAGTTGACCTGATATTAGTAGGACTTTGTTAACCAAGTCAGTCTCCTCAAATGAGTGCTGGGTCAATTCCCGGTTGTTAAGCTAAACGTCCTGTTGTTAAAGTGTTTTTTCAAGTCCCGTTCCTTGGGGCGGGGCTCTTGACTGCTGAGTTTTAAAGGTTAAACCAGTTGCCGGTTAAGGAGGATGTGGCAGTTAATCGGGCCAAACAAATAATTTTTCCCGATGAAGAAAGAACAAAACCGAAACCAAGAAGATTATTCAGGCCAGAGAGCTTCCATCTCCCGTTCCTTCACCATATTTTTCATTTCATCATCTGCAGGCCTACCCTCGTACCGACTTGCGGCGTCGAGAACTTTGGGCAGGAGGTGGATATCTCCTACTGTGTTTAAAAACAGGTCCGAGTTACCAAGTACCCAGCTAACTGCTCGATCGACGTATTTTTGGTCTTCGAGAGGTTTGTACCATGTCGCTCTATTCTGCTCACCTT
>JAGXLP010000062.1 GCA_018334615.1 Candidatus Bipolaricaulota bacterium | reverse complement strand
TCAGTTCATCGGTCAAGTAGGTCAAATTCTCTCTGCTTTCGTCGGACATCCACACTTCGCCCGTCAGTTTCTTGAGTTCGTTTTCAGTTAAAATGGTCACCACCCTTGTATTTTTATAACAGGTTTAGCCCTTTTTATCTATGAGCCCATCTCTCTTTTCTAAAAGATAAGCCATGATAGCGGAGACCGTCCGTTTGTGGAGCCAACTTTCAATTGCTGCCATATTGTTCATCTTCATCAGATCGGGACTCTCGAAGCTTCGGAGAGCCTACGGGCGAAAGTTTTGACCTTGCCTTTGGTTTCATTTTCCACTCTTTGATTAGGAAAAAAAGAACCCGCGGAAATAACCGCGGGTTCTTGCTGTATAAAATCGGGTCTGGACTAAGTAAAGCTCCAGTAGTTAATGTAGTAAATAGGTTGCATGAAGACGTTCCACAGGTTTTCAGGAACGTCTAGCTCAGAGTTATATCCATCGCCAATCAGAGGCCAATAGAGAGGGTAGCATGCCACGTCGTCCATGGCAATTTGCTGCACTTCGCGATAAAGTTCCCACCTTTTGTCCTGATCTACGGTCTTCTCTATCTGATCGAGCAGTTTGGTTACCTCTTCGTTTTCGTATGTACCAAAGACTGCGTTCCAGCCGGAGTCAGGATGCCAGTGCTCCACGAAGCTATAAGGTGAGGGAGTGCTTCCACTCCAACGCTCTCTGAACATTGGCGCTTCTCCGTCGGCCGTGGCGTCTAAATAAGTTCCCCATTCCAGGGTCTTTACGTCCACCTCTACTCCCACGTGGGAAAGCTGCCGGGCAATTTGCTGTGCTTCAGTAACCCTTTCCGTATAACCGGAGGGTGCGTAAATGGTGGTTTTGAAACCGTCTGGGTAGCCTGCCTCTTTCAGCAGTTCTTTAGACTTCTCGAAATCTTGCTCGTAGGCCTTGGCGTCCGGAGCGGATGCTGGGTGAAATCCGGGTACGCGGCCCGTGGCTGGGGTGGCCATTTCTTCACGTGTCAGAGCTATTAGCTCTTCACGGTTTACGGCATAGGCTACGGCCTTACGCAACCTTCTGTCGCTGAAGATCGAGTCTTCACGTTTGTTAAAGCTAATCCGGTGGTCTTCCATCTTTTGATAGGTGCTAAAACTCAGGCCGGTGTTTTGTTGTTTTCTCAGGCTCAAAAATTTGTCCGCTGGCATTTCCGGGATGTAATCTACTTCATTGGTCTGTAGGGCCATGATTAGGGATGATAACTCGGGGTAAAATCTAAAGTTGACTTCCTCAATTTCGGC
Organism: Candidatus Bipolaricaulota bacterium; assembly: GCA_018334615.1. Lineage (GTDB taxonomy): Bacteria > Bipolaricaulota > Bipolaricaulia > M55B111 > M55B111 > JAGXLP01. Next base: position 5,738 of record JAGXLP010000062.1, on the reverse strand, counting down.
TTCCTTGCCCCAGTAATTCTCGTTTTTTGACAGTGAAATCCTCTCGCCGGACTTGTGATTCTCGAACTTATAGGGCCCTGACCCGATGGGATGCTTTTCGTACCCGTCCCAGCCTACTTCCTCAATGTAGTCTTTGGGAAATACGTGGTCCCGGAGACGAGCGCTAGTCAGAAAATTCACCTTGACGTTTTCCAGAATTACTTTTAGGGTGTACTCGTCCACCAATTTCAGCTCTTCTATCTCTGTGTAGTAACCCCTGTGAGGAGAAGCAAGGTCCTCGTCCAAAAAGGATTCGTAGTTAAATTTGACGTCCTCGGCCGTTAACTCCTCTCCGTTGTGGAATTTGATCCCTTCCCTGACGTGGAACACGTAGACCTTTCCGTCCTCCTGAATTTCGTAGTCTTCGATTACCGCTCCTTCGGTGGAATACTCCCCTTCTTCGTTCACTTCTATAAGCGGGTCGCAAATCGCGCCGAGAACGAAACCGGTCTCGGTATCCTGGTAGGTTACAGGATTTAGCTTCGACGGTTCCACCTGAACCCCGATAGTTACCTCGCTATCTTTGGCAGCGAAAGCCGTTATGGAGACGCTTAAGAGAAGTGCCAGGATCAGAATAACTGATCCGGCCAAAAATGACTTAGATTTTACCATTTTTGCCTCCTTCTGTTTAGTGGGTTGAAAATGTGATTTGTCATTTGTTTAATCAACTTCAGGCCCTTAGTTGAAAATATTGGACCACTTTACCTACCAATTTTCAAATTTTGAGTAAATATTCCGCCTCACCTGGTAGAATCTTAGTAGAATCTCCTCCAGTTTAAGATAGTTTATCGGCGACGAATAGTCAAGTGACGAGTCTCGCCTGTCTTGGTTCTAATATTGGAACCTTTCTTCAACAACATATCTTAACTCACAGATATTCTTGGCCCCTAAAAACAATACTTTGCCTTCCCTTTTGAAGTTGCTATGAAATGACCCGATGTAGTGGTTCTCTTTGGTGGCGCTCTTCGGGTAGGAGGTTCGGGCCCTCTGGTTGATCGATACTTCTCTCATCCACCAGTTCCACCTTTTCCTCGGTGAGGAGCTTATGCCAGAAAATTGTACGATGGGCCTGCGATAAACACGCCTATAGATTATTACACGTTCTTCTCAGTTGCGACCCAACAGGCCACTTCTCTGTCCTTCCCCATCGATTTGAGGTTTGGTTCCTCTTTCTCGCATTGCTGGATTTTCTGAGGACAACGCGGGGCGAAATTGCACCCGGCCGGAGGATCAATGGGGCTGGGTACTTCACCTGTCAACGGGGGTTTTCGTATATTGTGTTCGGGATCCGGACGCGGGACCGATTTGAAAAGACCTTGAGTATATGGGTGTAGTGGATCGGCAAAGACCTCGTCGACCTCACCTATCTCCACTATCTTGCCCAGGTACATAACTGCAATTCGGTCTGAAATGGTGCGAATCAGATTGATGTCGTGAGATATGAATACGTAGGTCAGATCCAGCCTCTCCATAGTATTCCTCAACAATTTCAGGATTTTGGTCTGGACGCTAACGTCCAGTGCCGAAGTAGGTTCATCTAGGAGTAAGATCCTCGGTTCCACTGCCAGGGCTCGGGCCACCCCGACACGTTGCTTTTGCCCCCCGCTCAGTTCGTGGGGGTAACGGATCATGTGTTCCGCGCTCAGACCCATAGTCTCCAACAGTTCGACCGTGCGGTTATAAATTTGACCTTTACCCTGTACTAGGTTATGGATTTTCAGAGGTCGACGGAGTATTTCTGCCACCGTCATTCGAGGATTTAGTGAAGAATGGGGGTCCTGAAAAACCATTCCCATCTGCCCTCGCGCCTCAACAAGCCTCTTTCTGCTGAATGCAAGCACGTTCTCTCCTCGAAGGAAAACTTTTCCGTCTGTGGGTTCGATTAACCGCAGAGTGGCTCGAACCAGAGTAGACTTGCCACACCCGGATTCCCCTACCAAGCCCAACGTTTCACCCTTCAAAATGTTCAAATCGACCCCGTCAACGGCCTTTACCTTCCCTTTCGGAGAGTTGAAATACTTTTTGAGATCGACTATCTCGAGGAGAGGATCGGTCATTGCTTCCCTCCTCGATCGCTTATCAGATGACAGGCTACGCAGTGATCAGGTTCAACGCTCACAGGATTCGGAGTCTCCTGACTACAAATGGCTTTCGCTTTGTCGCAACGAGGGTGAAAACGACAACCCGCCGGTGGATTGATCAAACGGGGTACCGAGCCCGGGATTTCTTCCAGGTCTTCTAGTTTCGTTTTAACCCCGGGAACGGAGTAAACCAGTTTTTTTGTATAGGGATGTATAGGGTCGTTGAAAAGGGTCTCTACCGGCAAGTCTTCCACTATTCTGCCTGCGTACATCACAGAGACAGAATTACAAATTTCGCTGATTACTGCTAGGTCGTGGGTGATGTATAGAATGGAGGTGCCCAGGTCACTCTGCAGTTCCCGGAGTACGTTGATAAACTGGGCCTGAATTGAAACGTCTAAAGCAGTAGTCGGCTCGTCGGCTATTAACAGGGAGGGGTTGCAGGCCAACATCATGGCAATCATTACCCGCTGCTTCATGCCCCCGCTCAATTCATGTGGATACCGCTTGAGGAGATTGGCGGCGTCGGGGAGCTTGACCCGCTCCAGTTGTTCGATTGCGATCTCCTTATTTCCTTTTGCTCCGGCATTCCGATACATTTTGATAGATTCTGTAATCTGATTTTCTACGGTGAAGACTGGGTTGAGCGAAGAGCCAGGGTCCTGAAAGATCATGGCAATTTCCTTGCCTCGTATTTCCCGTTCTAATTCCTCTTCCTTTTTGGTTAATAGATTCTCCCTTTTGTAGATTATCTCCCCTCTCTTGATTCGCGCGTTTTCGTCCAGGAGCCCCAAAATTGTCAGCCCGGTTACGCTTTTTCCGCATCCCGTTTCACCGATCAAGCCGCTTACTGAGCTGTTTTTGATGCTAAAAGCTACTCCGTCGAGGGCCTCTACCTCGCCTTCCTCGGTGTCAAAAGAAAGAGCCAGGTCTCGTATTCGCAAGATATCTTTTGTCTTAGTTTTCATGGTTTACCTTTAGCCTTAGTTTCGTCGTCCAAAAGCGCCTCAAGGCCGGGATCAACGCTGCTTCGTCGTGGGGTCTAGAGAATCGCGTAACCCATCGCCGAGGAAATTAAAGCCCAACACCGTAAACATTATAAAAAGACCGGCAAAGCTGGAAATCCAGGGGGCTTCCAGCAAGTAGTCTCGTCCCGCACTTATCATCGAACCCCAGGATGGGGTCGGAGGTTGTACTCCGACGCCCAGAAAGCTTAACGTGGCGCTGGCTATCAATGCCGTGGGCATCATAATGGCCATCATAACTATTGCTGTTGGCAAAGCGTTGGGCAAAACGTAGCGCAGGAGGACCGAATAAGACGGTTCTCCGATACAATAGGCGGCTTCCACGTAGGATTCTTCCTTGATAGAAAGGATTCTGCTTCGGATCATTCGGGCATAGGTGGTCCAACCCACTATTCCCAGGGCTATCACTACGTTGTATATCCCCTGCCCCATTATTCCGGCAATGGCCATTGCCAACACGATTACGGGAAAAGACCTCAGTATATCCACTAGTCGCATGACGATTTCGTCGACCCAGCCCCCGAAAAATCCCGATATCAAGCCGAGAAAAATCCCGATAGACCCTTCAAAAAGAATGATAAGTATCCCGATCTGTAGGGCGATTCGCGAGCCGGAGAAAAGTCGGGACAGGACACAGCGTCCCAGAGAATCCGTGCCCAGGGGGAATTCGAGTGAAGGGGCCTCTCTTTTCCGCAGCGGCCTGGTGGCGTAAGGGTTGTGTGGCGAGATCCAGGGAGAGAAAAGAGCGATGAAAACCATTATCAGGACGAAAACCAACCCAATTACGGCCAACTTATTCCGCTTAAGGCGCAGCCAGATCAAATATAGTTGACTGGTCCGCTGTCTTCTGAGTTCTCTGTCGATTTCCCGTTTATCTCCTGTCGTTTTCATTGTTCCTCCAGCTTGATCCGTGGGTCCACGAAGGTGTAAAGAATATCGGCAAGTAGATTGGCAAAGACCACGGTTACCGCTATGAGCAACAGCACCGCTTGAACCACGGGATAATCTCTGGCCAGCACGCTGTTTACTAGCAAAGACCCCAGTCCGCCCCAGGAGAAAACTATTTCTATCACCACCGAACCGCCGATGATCCAGGGTAATCTCAAGGCCAGCATTGTTACTATGGGGATCAAAGCGTTACGCAGTCCGTGTTTGGCCACCACCATAAATCTTCGCACCCCTTTGGCTTTAGCGGTTTTGATATATTCTTTGTTTAGCACTTCTAGCATCTCGGCCCGCATGGGTCGAGCAAACCAGGCTTCCTGGCGTAAGCCTAGAGTTAGAGCCGGCAGTATTACGGAGCGAGGGCCGGTCATCCCCCCAATGGGAACCAACCGCAACTGCAAGCCAAATATGTAGAGCAAGAGGATACCCAGCCAAAAAGAAGGCATGGAAATCCAGAACATGGCCTGAGTGGTACAGAGATAATCCAGCCAGCTGTTTTTGCGCAGTGCAGCACCGACTCCCAGAACCACTCCCAAAAAGACGGAAATGAATAGACCGGTGGTAGTGAGGATTAAAGTTACTCCTATCCTTTGGGCTATTACCTCAAGCACTGGTCGGTTCCAGCGAATGGAAGTTCCAAAATCTCCCTGGACGATATTCTTCAACCAGGTCATATACTGAATTGGGAGAGGCCGATTCAGGTTTAGCTTCTCTCTCACGGCTTGGATATTTTCTTCTGTGGCATAGGACCCGAGCATGATCCTCGCCGGATCTCCTGGAGTAAAGTGGAGAATCAGGAAAGCAATAAGGGTCACGCCGATAACTATAGGGATGGTCTTCAGAATGCGTTTAATGATATACTTCTTTCGTTTTTGCATTTACCTCTGAAGTTCTGAACCTGCCTTGCCGGAGACGAGCTTGACGAACTTCAATTGCTGGCTACGAAACGATGACTCAAAGGTAGGTGGTGTTCAGAATTGTGAGCCTGCTGACGGCCCTGGACCGTCCTTGGCCTTTCAATTTCATCCCCTCGAAAATCCATGTCTGAATTGCAATTCGTTAAACCACGGATAACTCCCAGTTAGTCTATGCGGTAATAATTCACCCACAGCCCAACTAAGAACCTTTGAGTCAATCATTTACAGATGAATAACGGGCTCTGATTTTTACTCTCAACTTCTTTATCTTCTTGTTCAAGTGCAACTGGCCTAATATTCTCCAATTTTTCTTCTGGTGTCAACCTATTTTAATTGCCTCAAAAATAATCTAATCCTCCGAGTATCGTTGTCTCATAAGTAAAATCGAGTCGAAGCGGGTGGTCGTCCTGCCACACCAAAGGCAGCCGAACTTGTTCACTATTATCTCGCCTTCGTCGGCGAGCAGGTTAGCAAAAGACTCGGTGACCAGCCACCACTCGAAGACCTCGGGCGTGTCCTTTACGCCGGGACGGGAGGCTGCTACAAAATTAATAGAGCGAGTAAGCCAAGTATCTTAGGTAAAAATCTTCCTGGGCTGGCGGGGGTTTAATAGAAGGTAACCTTACTTCTCTTTTATACCATATTACGGACAAGTTGTCTCGCAGCCCGCCTGTAAATACTTCAAGTCTAATCTTTCCTGTTGCTTGTAATTGTAATAAAAATGGCAAGCA
>JAGXLP010000061.1 GCA_018334615.1 Candidatus Bipolaricaulota bacterium | reverse complement strand
CAGCACCTCGTCGATCAAGTGCATTACTCCCTCTTGCCCGGTACTTCCAATGTACATCCCCGGTCTCTTGCGGACAGCTTCCAGATCCTCCAGAACTTTAATTTGATCTGCTTCGTAAGGCATATAATCACCTCAAGTAGTGGATCCACTAAGACACAAAGATTATAATAAATTTCGTGATCTTTTGCCAGTCTAATTCCTATTCTGGAGCGGGTTTCGGGTCAATCTGGCAAATTAAGCTGAGTTCTCTAGAGCCTGCCGCGGGACAATGCTTATTCACTAGTTATCTTCCGGTGACCTGAAGATAACGACTTAATTAAACTTGAGCCCTCCGAGGAGCCAATTCTAGAAGAGTTACGAACCCAGTCAGTTTTGACTTTACGGGGGACTTTTCAAACAAACACATCACCAGCCCACGGCTTGCCTGTAGATCGGTTGAGCGGGTTGAAGTTAGAGAGAACTTATCGCAGAATATTTATCGTGGGATAGTTAAACTCGCAGCAAAAATCAAAACGCAAGCAGAAGGATTATTTTTCCTGATATTGTTTCGGGGAGTGGCGCAGCCTGGTAGCGCACCTGCTTTGGGAGCAGGGGGCCGCTGGTTCAAATCCAGTCTCCCCGACCACATTTTTATAACTGCCTCCCATAGGTGAATGCGAGCACAAATCTACTTTTGACCTGCTTCGATATTTGACATAAAACCGAATAAGCAGGCGCTCGCTTTCAGCCGCAAATCTCATCCAAAGAACGGTAAAAATCGGAGACTTCAACAAGAGAAAATTCTAATGATTTATCATTGGAAAAAGCCAATAAGGATGGGCAAAGTAGACGTCCGCTTCCAGCTCTTCTGATAGTTGGCGGCTGCATAATAATCTTGTACCACCTACTGCGCTAAGACTTTGATAGATAACTCCGGTCCGGTAGAATCACTCCCGACACGTAAAGAATGACTAACTGACTACTCCGGAATGGGGCGCATTGGAGAGTTCGGGTCGGGAGTGCATCAGGATGGCCTGGTGGTACCCGACCTTCCCTGGACCAGCAATATTCATGACGGCAATCGGATTCAATCTCCTCGGAGACGCAATTAGGGACATTCTAGATCCCTATCAACGTAGGAAACAATAGAGAGGTAATTGTATATGAAAAACGACAATAGTTCTTTCAAAAACAGCATTAGATGTCCACCCGTGACGGGGAAAATAGGACCCAGGGGCGAATTTGGAGGTGAGGAGTACCTCTACTTTGCCGGAAACAATTATCTCGATCTCGCTCGCCGAACCGAATTGATAGAAGGGGCTACCAAAGCCGTCAGCAACTACGGAGCGTCATTCGGAGCCGGAAGAACTACGACAGGAACGGCCGATATTCATTTAAAACTGGAGCGAAAGCTAGCAGAATTCAAAGGCACTGAAGATGCAATCATATTTCCTTCTGGCTACCTGGGGAACCAGATTATGCTGAGCGGGTTGATCCGCGACGGTGACACTCTCTTATATGATGGCTGGGCTCACCCAAGTATTATTGAAGCTCTGCCACAGTCGTCCGAGAACGTAATTGAATTCAATCACAATGACATTGATGACCTGCGAAAAAAGATTGAGCCCGAGAAACACGGTATCGTTCTGGTCAACGGAGTGGACCCAAGCGTCGGAGACCTGGCCCCTCTGGACCAAATAATGAAGACAACCGAAGGAAAGGACTTCAGAGTATTGGTCGACGATGCGCACGGGACGGGGGTGCTCGGTGCTAACGGAAGGGGAACACCGGAACATTTTGACATTACGTCCGACAGGATTTTTCAAACTGAAACGATGAGCAAAGCATTCGGCAGTTATGGCGGTTTTATTTCTGGTAGTCACGATTTCATTGAAAAGTTAAGGGGCGTATCCACTACCTATCGAGGCTCGACCCCGCTTCCGCCAGCCGTGGTCGGTGCCTCCATAGCCGCAGTTAAGGTAGCTATGAAGGAACCCCAACTTCGAAATAGAGTTAAAGAAAATGCACAATACCTGGTGAATAAATTGAAATTCTCCAACGTGAAAGCCGACTGGTATGGTAGTGGAATAGTCAATCTGGATATTTCCGAAAGGCCAAGCAAAGTAATTTCCAACCATTTACTGGAGAAAAATATAATAGTACCCTACATACATTACCCCGATTCTGATAGCCCAGGAAAGCTTAGGTTAACCGTATCGGCCGGGCACTCGAAAGAAGATATTGATTTTTTAGTTGATACAATAAGTGAACTATTTGAGGAGTGATAAGATGGAAGAAGCGATAATTGACACCGTAACTGCGGAGCCGCTCAACTTTGACCTAGAAGAACCTTTCGAAATCGCTAGCGGGAAGAAGCCGAAAATTGAGAACGTATTTGTCAAGTTAACCTTAAAGTCTGGAATAGAGGGTTACGGAGAAGCCTCTCCACTTGAGCCTATCAACGGAGAGAATCAGTCCACTGTAATTGCCGCTATAAGGAGCCTGTCCGATTTCTTAAAAGGCAAGGACGTGACCGATTACAAAGAAATTTCCGAACGCATGAAATCGCTGCTATGGGCTCAGGCCAGTGCCAGGGCGGCGGTAGAGATGGCGATTCTCGACGCCCTAACGAAAACCAGAGGAGAGTCGCTGTGGGATTACTATGGAGGAGCGGAAGATACGATAGTCACGGATTACACGATTTCAATAGTCGAGCCCGACACTGCTCGCAAACAGGCAAAAAAATTGTCAGAAAAAGGATTCGAAACGCTAAAAACGAAAGTCGGCAAGGGAGACGAGGAGGACCTGGAACGTCTTAATGCAGTGTCCGAGGGAGCACCCGGTTGCAAGCTAAACATCGACGCAAATGAGGGATTCGACGCGGAAGAAGCTGTTGCCTTTACCAGGAAGCTGGAGGACCTTGGCGTCAAGCTTAATCTTTTCGAGCAGCCCGTAAAAAGATACGACATAGAAGGGTTAAAGAAAGTCAAAGAAGAGATCGACGTGGCTGTGGCGGCAGACGAAGCTGCATTCTTTCTGAGCGATGTAAGGAAAATAGTGGAAATGAGGGCCGCCAACGTGGTCAATATTAAGTTAATGAAGTCGGGGTTGAAGGAAGGGCAAGAAATCGCCAACCTCTGTAAGGAAAACGGAATAGATTTGATGGTCGGCTGCATGCTCGAATCGATGTTGGGAATGACTGCTTCCGTTTTGTTTGCAAGCGGTATAGGGGGGTTCAAGTACATTGATCTGGACCCGCGACCGGAAGTTTTTACAGCTCCTTTTAAAGGTGGGGCAAAATTAGAAGGGAATCGGTACAAGGATATTAACGGGGTCCGACCGGGTCATGGCATTGAGTTGGAGTAACCGGATATTTGAGTGGTAGCAGGGGATAATGAATTGGAGAATTACCAAAGGAGGGAATTATTTGTGGGCTCTTATCTGTTGGTTGATTCTCTTTCTATTTCTTTTGTAGTAAAACAGAGCTGCCTTGACCTCATTCACGGATAGTCCCTGGAAGGTGTCGGCTATCTTCTGGATAGAGAGCCCAGTGTTGTGCAAATCGGCTATTTCCCAGACCTTAACGTCTGGATTTTTGACAGCTTCCACACTGCTAGACTCTCCTTCGATATTTACGATCTTCTCCTTGACGTATTTGGGGAGAGTCGATATTGACATGGTCATCACCCACCTTTCAGTTTGAGGCCTTAAGTTGACGCCTTAAGTGAATCCTCTCTGTACTGCCTCTGGGCCTCTTCCTCGAACCTTTGGGTAACGTCCAAGCTAGAATCCTCCAGGGTGGCCTCCTCTAGCAGGTTATCCTTGTTTTCTTCGATCAGTCTCTCGTAGTAGGGATGTAGCTCTAGAGGGGGGTGGTATTTGAAGAGAAATCGATTGCCCTCCCCGTCATATAGTTCCTTTCGCCCAATGACCTCTGGGCCGTTCAGATCTTCTCCGGGGTTTGAGTTCCCTATTCCTAACATCTGAAGCACCTCCTAAAAGAAAGCGCACCTACTTTACTGGTTAACTGATCCATCAAAATATTTCCCTGAAATTGCGTTTTGGGCAATTTCTGTCCAGTTATATTACTGGAACCGTAGAGCGATGTCAAATCGAATGATAAAAACTGGACCTGTCAGTGTGAGAAGGATAAATGGGACGAAAGCGTGGGTAAGGGAGAGGGTTTTGGGGATACCTCAAGCGCTGAAGGCATCCAGGGTGGACTCGTCTATGCCAGTGGATGAGAAGATGGAAACTACATCACCTACCTCTAGTTTCGAGCTTCCCTTGGGAACGATTGTCCTATCTTCTCTTTCTATCGCCACTACCAAAAGCTCGTCCGGGAGGAGGCCCAATTCGTTTATCTCCTTTAAGCTTTTTTGAGCAAGGGGAGAACCTCCCATCACTTTTAGGGTTGCCGACTCCGCATGGCCTGCAATTTGGGTGAAGTTGACCAAAGGGCGACTTTCCTCGCTGGTGGGACCAAACTGGCTGTAGGGGCGAAAGCCTTCCTCCTCTAACAGCTTCGCATTCTGAACGCTTAACCCCAGTTCCGCCAGTTGGCTGGCTACGGCCGCCAAGTCCTTCATATCCGACCCCACTACCTTTAGGTGAAGGTTGCCTTGTCCGCTCATCACCTGCCGGACGTTTACTACCCCCGGTACCTGTGCGGCTTCACGAGCCAGGGTAGTTTTATCCTTTATCTCGGTGCTACAGATAAATAGGCTGACCAGATGGTTTTCAATTAGCTCGTAGGATATATGGGCGTGGTAGCCTCGTATGACCCCGCTTTCTTCAAGCTTTTTTATTCGGTTCCTGATAGTACCAGGAGATACCCCAACTTCACGGGCTATATCGGGTGCAGAGGTATTGCGTGCATCCTCGGTCAGCCGGTATATTATCCGTTTGTCGATCTCGTCGTGTTTTCTGGCCATAACTAACCTCTATTAAAATAACGACCAAAACTATTGCTGGCAACTCTCAAAAGACTCTTTAATTGAAAAAGTTCTCTTGCGACTTGTACCCGGCTGTGACTTGCCGATCACAGTCACCAGTGTGGCCGGTCTCGGCTCGAACGGAAGTTCGATCAGGGACAATTCGGATCCTGGTTCCCATTTTAACCAACCTTCCGGTCAAAGGTTTGCTCGAATTTCCCTTATAGTATCCCTGGCGGGCCGGTTTCCCACCAGCTCAATCTTTTCCGGTCCATCTACCCCGAGACCCAGCTCCACCGCTCGTCTGATTTGTTCCTGCTGAAAAACATCAGTCTCCATAATCTCCCTATTTGAACCGAGGCTCTTCAGCACAGCCAGCCCGACGGCATCGATAGCTACTCGATCGGTTCCAGCAACGATAAGGTTTGCCGCCTTGCGGTCGCCAGAGGAGGGACCTCCATCGGTAAATACCTCCATGGCATCCATAACGATTAGATCCGGAGAGTAGACCTGGTTAATCTCCGCGATCATCTCGCGCATGTGATGCGTTGAGGAATGGAGCTCTCCCATATAATCGTAACCCTCTCTGGGGATTATTCCCACGGAAAGCTTCAGGGACATGGTAAATTCTCCCCCGTACTGATGGGTCTTCAAACAGCATGTAGACACGACTTTTTCGGACTCGATGATCGGACGAGCAACGCGAAAACCGTCTTGCCAGTGGCTGTGTTCCGGCCTTTGTACGGGAAGGTCTTTTTCCGGAAGGCGGTCGAAGTTTATCAGATCGAAATCAAGTTCCTCCGACAACTCATAGATGCCTTTCTCCTCCAGAACCTCGTCCGTCGGTGGAGGCCCACTCCTCTCACCAAGCGTAATTGAGTCGGCTTCTCGGTCTCTGAGCTCTTTCACTAAGTAAATCAAAGTATCATTATGAGTGGAAGCCGGAAATGGATCAGCCGTATTGAAATTCGGTTTGATTAAAACCTCTTTCCCGGAAAATTCGTCCTCCACGTCTAGATGAGAAATCGCCTCTCCAATCCCCTTTTCCCGTGAGTTCGTCTTGATTACGGCAACCTTTGTACTCCCTGACCCATCGCTGCTTGAAGACTGCTCGGACTCAGAGCGAGCCAATCTGGAACCAAAAGCCAGCGAAAGCGAGGCCCCCGTTAGGGCACACAAAAAACGCCTTCGATCGAGCCTATCACCAAATAACCTCTCCAGAACGTCCCTAACTTTCAACAAGGTTCCTCCTCTCAACAAAACCAACCTGATTTTAGAAACTTAACCAGCACTTTCCGATTTCCCTTAAACCCAACCCGGAGTCGTAGAGATACTTACTGAGAGTTCCATAATTTCAAGATAACAATGAAAACCGCTTAATTTTGGTCCAATGCAAAATAATCCTCGCTACCACAAAAAAATTAACAAGACCAAGTTGGTATTACAAGAGAGCGTTCGCTTGAAAGCCTGGAGAAGGCCAATAAACTTAGAGAGGTCTAAAGCACTTATTTGGATGCTAGGTAAATTCTGGAATTGTTTAATCGTGAACGAAAAGTGGGTCTTTAGAACCGGCGAAACACTGACATCTAGGCTGAAATGGTCATGGACGAGGGGGTTATCCTCCCGGAGGTAAGTCTTTCCACCAATGGTATGTTCGCTGAACGATAGCTGCGATGCTCCCAAGATAGAAGCCCTCAAGAAAGTCTTACGGGGTTATGGTTCAATCCTGGTCGCGTTTTCAGGTGGGGTCGATAGCTCCTTTCTATTAAAAGCGGCAGTAGACTTCCTCGGGCCGGAAAACCTATTGGCGATTACCGCAAAGGGGGTTATCCATTCAGACGAAGAGATCGAGACAGCAAGACAGTTTGCCCGCGACGTTTCCGCACCATGGAGGGGACTTGACAGACAGCTTCTGGAGAATAGGGCGTTTAGAGAAAATCCCCCGGATAGGTGCTATTATTGCAAGAAAGATTTATTTAAACGCCTGAGGGAGATCGCCAATTCCGAAGGATTGAACGAAGTTGTGGACGGCAGTATCCGGGAAGATCGCCAAGGCCATAGACCGGGAAGAAGAGCTGCCAAAGAATTAGGGGTAAAAAGCCCCCTGGAGAAGGTTGGGTTAGACAAGGAGACGATCAGAAAGTACGCCAGGGAACTTGATCTTTCGGTTTGGGACAAGCCCCCAAATACTTGTCTCGCTACCAGGATCCCTTATAACACTGAAATCACTGAGGATATTTTAAATCAGGTTTCCCAGGCGGAGTCCTGCCTGAGAGAAATGGGCTTTCACGGACACCGGGTTCGTCACCACG
>JAGXLP010000060.1 GCA_018334615.1 Candidatus Bipolaricaulota bacterium | reverse complement strand
GCCGTAAATGATTTCATGATCAATCCCACAATAAAACCGGCCACAATAATAGTAGTTGCCAGACTGATGATCTGGCTGGAAACGACCTTGTTGGACATCTCTTCCTGGATTCTCGTGCTTCCCACCATCCCGGCGTCAACTGAACTAAAATGCTCATCTAGGTATTGGTTTACGGATTTGACTAACTGACTTATCTCTGAACTGGTCGCCTGGCGATAGAGACCTGTAATTTCTCCTGCCGAGTAGTCACCAAGAGCCATCCGCCCCATATTGCCTCCGGAAAGAAGGAGCAATTGAGAAATCAACTGCTGGTTATCCGGAATTCTGAAATGGTCGGGATTTCCTCCCTGAAATTCTCGGTTCAGCGTCTTTACGATATCGACTATGCCGACGGTTTTATTCATCTGTAGCCCGTCTTTATTTTCTAACCATTCTTGGAAGTCGTCTAACTTCTGCAATAATTCCGGATTTGTTAACCCGTTTCTTTTCCCTGTGTCTATTTCCACCAAAAGTTGCTGGGATCCGGCGAAGTTTTCGTCCATTGAATTCATTCCCTCAGTGAGCTTACTGCTCTGGCCGATGATTGCAGTATAGGACGTGTTGATCTGGAGAGACAACGCCCCGGCTATAAATACGAGCAAGATAACTACGAACAGTACGGTAACCAGGATCCGCCGCTTTACTACGAGACGAGAAAAGCCCCGAAACAAAGATTGAATGAATGGCGCCAGAGGGGAGCAGAATCCGGGCATCTCTTTTTTCTTTTGGAAGGATAGAAGCGAGAGAACAGCTGGCACCAGAGTTAGGGACAACCCCACGGCCACCAACACCCCGACCGCCGAAAAGATACCGAACTGGCGAACGGGAATCAAAAAAGCGCTGATTAAAGAAAGAAATCCGACAGCAGTAGTTAAGCCAGTCATGGTAACCGGGGAATACATGGAACCGATGGTCTCCACGACTGCTTCCTTTTCCGTTATCTCCTTCTCGGTCAGCTCGTAATACTGATTTAAGACGTGGATGGAGTACGCGCTCCCTACCGCAGCCAGGATCACGGGCAGAATAAATGATACCATGGTAAAGGGGATCCCAATTAAGGCCATTAGACCCACGGTCCAGCTGATGCTGAGCGAAACCACAAGGAGGGGCAGAAAAACTCCACGTGGACTCCTAAAAGTGAGGTAGAGCACCAAAATGATTGCCAGGAAAACCAAAGGGAGAAGTACTATCAAATCGCTTCTGATGGCGTCGGAAAAGGCGGAGTTGAAATAGGGCTGACCGGCTATACTGATCTCCTCCGGCCCCTCGTACTCTTCAACTATTTTCCTTACTTCCGTTGCAACTTCCTTGGTATTGACGTTGGTTTCTAACTCGATGGAGAAGGCGGCCGCGTCGCCAGATCCAGAAACAACCCGGTTCCTCAAAAGAGCGCTCCCTAACAGCTTCTCCTTGAAGGCAGCCATTTCCGAGGAATTCTCGGGTACTTCCCCGTCGGGTGATGCGGGGCCGACAGTTAACTTGTCCTCCTTTCCCACTATCACCTGGGAGTTCATGGGCCCTTCGACCGCTTTAACCCCCTGAATTTCGGCGATAGCTTCACGAAGCTTTTGTATTCTCCGAAGAACTTGCCGATCGAAGATAGTCTTCTCCGGTTCGATGCTTACCTGAATGTAACTGACGGATCCGTACTTTTGCTCTGCTTCTGTTGCTACCTTGACTACCTCGTTTGAGGGAGAAAGGTACTTTCGAAAATCCGTGACCATATCTATCTTTGGTATAAAAAACCCAAGAGCTATGGTAATCACCAGAGAAAATACGATCACCTTCCAGGGATTATCGGCCACCCAGCGACCAGGATATTTCATTTAAGAACCCCCTTTTGAGGACTTCTTGAGCCCGTTCCAAAAGAACTGCGCGAGCTCTTCGGGGGCTAGCTCAAATAGCTTTTCACCATTTGCTTCATCTTTTAATATTCCGACGGCAATTGTAGATTCCACCGCGCCGAACAACGCAGACGCTACTATGGTAGGGTTGCAGGCTCTTATTTGACCCTCCTCAATTGCGCGTTCTATTAGCTTTTCAATATAATAAATTACTTCACTGTAGCTCCTGTTGAGTTCCCTGCCAAGTTTGCTCCCGGGCTTAAATCGCTCCTGAATTATCACTCGCATTAATTCTTTGTGGTTGGTCAGCCTGGAAAAATGCCTTTCCAGAATCTTTTTGATTTGCTCAATCAATGGTAGGTCTCCACGTGATAACTCCTCGTAGAGATCTCTCCTGTCGGCAAACTCCTCGTGAAATATGTCGAGCAGTATTTCCTGTTTGCTTTCGTAGTAGTTATATATAGTCCCGACGGAGATTCCTGCCTCTTCTGCCACTTCTTTGGGTCGGGTTTGAAAGAACCCTTTTCGAGAAATGACCTTCGTTGCTGCCTCTCGAATTACCTCTTTTCTGCTCTGCTCTCGTTCTTCCATAGTTCACCTCAAATGAATGAACGTTCATTTATATCATATAGCCGGAGGCTAAACCTTTCAACCCTAATAACTAAGGAAGTAGTTGAGGACAGTTTATGATGAGGGGGAGGAAGGTGTTTAGGGAAATAATAGATAACGGTACTCGGGGATTTCTATCCCCGATGTATATCTAACCCTATACCGTAATCACCGATCGCCAGGCCTTTCTAGGCCTGATGTAGACGGAGTTCCTAAATTCCGTGATCCACGATAGCCAGGGTTTTCGAACCCTGGTGTCAACCGAGGACGAAGTGTTATAGGTTATTCTTTGGTCAAATCTGCGGGGAAATTACCGAAGAACAAAGCGGGAGGTTTTTACCAATCATCACAGCGGATCTAGAAAAATCCGCCTATCGAATACTTTCGTTGAATCTATCACTGTAACTCTGAAGGCTCACTAAACTAACAACCGTTATGACAACCAAGTCTGAAGTTATTCATCCAGCACTTACTTTGGTATGAAACGGCGAATGGAATCCTGTAATTACGTTCCATTTTTACATCTGAATCGGATAATAACGTTTGTCAATACCCAAGTGAGTGCTGGAGAAAAATTGAGGGTGATGTATTAAAAGCTAAACAAACTTAGTAGCCCCTAGTCCCCGTGCTAGGGGCGGAGGGGGCCAGGGCGGAGTCTCCTAACTACTAGCTTCCAGTTCTGAAGGAGATACGGTAACAATCTTCATCGCGTGCATAATGTCCGTCCTCGTAATAATTCCTACCATATCGCCTGACCTTTCGGTCACAACCAACCGACCCAGGTCGTTCTGAACCAGCCTGTGCAGAGCCTCGCTTGCCGGCTCTTCTTTATCGATAGTGATTACTTCCGAAGTCAAAATATTTTCAATCGGCTCGTCGGGGTCGTCGGTCTTTTCCAGGTCTTCCAGGGTTACGATACCGACTAACTGGTCGTCTTTTAGGACGGGGTAGCCCAGGTGTCGTTTCCTCATCATGAAGTCTCGTAACTCGAATACGCTAACTTCCGGATCGACCGTTACTACGTCCTCAGTCATAAGATCTTCCGTAGTTAGGCCCTCCAGTGCTCTATCCACTACGAGGTGTTGAAATTCAGTGGTTACACCTGCGTAGATGTAGAAGGCAATAACCAGGAGTATGATGTTTAGAGTTAAAAGACCGTATATACCCATAGCTCCTGCCAGGATTTTGCTCAATCGAGTAGAGATCCTGGTGGCTTCAAAATGGGATTTCCGCAGTGAAAGAAGGGACCGCAACACCCTACCTCCGTCGAGCGGCAGTGCGGGAACAAGGTTAAAGATTCCCACCGCAATATTGATGTAAAATAGGTACCCCAGTATAAACCTGGGGATTGGCTGAGCCGGGTTAATACCCACAAGGAGCAACCAGAATATCCCGCCGAGAGCAAAACTGGTTGCCGGGCCGGCCAGAGCCATTTTTGCCTCTTCTCCGGGTCTGGACGGAATCTCATCCAGTTGTGCGACTCCACCCAGGACGTAAAGGGTAATACTCTCGATTTTAACTCCATAACGCATTCCGACTATCGAGTGGCCCAGCTCGTGTAAGGTAACTCCGACGAACAAACCCACGGCGGCAAACAGCCCGATAAGAAAAGCATTGGCGCCCTGGGTGATTGAAGCCGCATCGATACCAAGATTGAGCAGCTCTATATATACGTCTATTTGCCTTCCGATAAGCCAGGCCAGCGCTGGAAGAAAAATAAGGAAGGAGATGTGTAGCTTAATCGGTATTCCCAGTATGTCAAACGGGAGTCTGTAATTTGTTTTCATTTTTGATCAACCTAAATAGAGAAGAGTTAAATATCATTTCAACTGGCAAGGAGCAGTTATTTTTACCATAGATGAAAGGCTTTCCGCAACCCCCGTTCTAACTTCACCAATTATACCTTACGGGAAAGAAATAAGGGAGGTGGCGTTTTATTTTTTAAACTCGACCAAAACTTGCCGAGAAAACCCTGCAGCTTGCTGTGGGGAGGAATCGGCTGGTTTTTGTCCAGCACTCAAATGAGATGTGCAACTTGGCTCAAGTACTCTAGGCTAGTTCCAAGATCGTCCATCGAATAGGTAAAATTAACGGATTCTTAGTCCAAGCAGCTTTCCTCATTTGAGTGCTGGGTCTTCTTTTGTAAAAGAACAAAGTCCGTAGTCAAATTTGTTTTTCTACAAGCCCCGCACCTTGGTGCGGTGTAATTGACTCCTCTAATTATGGATAGACCCAGAGCGATAAATAAGCTTGCAAGCAGAAAAGTAGCGAGGTAACCACTGAATTTGGCTAGATACCCGCCGATCAGCGAACCTATAACCAGGCTGGCACCGTTTATGCTGTTGTAAATCCCAAAAATTTGTCCTTTAATTCTACCCTCAGTCAGATTTGACACTATTACTAAATTACTTACGTTGATAAAGGCCCAGGTTGTGCCAATTGCCACGAAAATACCAGCAGTCGCGAGCAACTGCAGAAAGGAACCGTCGATGGCTGCAAACGGGACTACAATTAACGGAAATAGGACTATTCTTAAAACAAGTGAAACCGGCAAAACTTTCCGTGGACCGACCTTCTTTGTCAACTTTGCTGCGGGCCGGTAAAAAAGCGTGCCGGAAAGTGCATTTGCAATGAAAAGAATGTATATGGTCCCGTCTCCCACCCCGATGACGCTCTTGAAGTAGGCCGGAAGCGGAATAAAGAATATGGAAAATCCACTGAACGTAAGCCCTACTGCAACGAGGAATGCCGAGAGTTCTGGTCCGAGCTTGTCTGCGGTGTTAAGCAGCTTGGTCGGGTTTAACAGGTAGTATAAGTGAATTGGCAGGTAGCGAAATCTTTCGGTTATCAGATCCCCCGCTTCTACCAACCGCCCTCTAAATTTGCTTCTGTCAAACTTTACCTCGCCGGGTATCCAGCGCACGGCACATACTCCACCCACCAGCCCCGAAATTCCTAAGATAACAAACAGGGAACGCAGAGCCAGCTCTTCGGCAAGTACCATACCTGAC
Organism: Candidatus Bipolaricaulota bacterium; assembly: GCA_018334615.1. Taxonomy (GTDB): domain Bacteria; phylum Bipolaricaulota; class Bipolaricaulia; order M55B111; family M55B111; genus JAGXLP01. The sequence continues at coordinate 1,768 of JAGXLP010000060.1, read as the reverse complement.
AAACTTGCCCAGGCGAAACCTATCGCCAATCCCAGAGTCCAACCAAGACCGGAGCTAAAGTTGAAAGAAGCAATTTTATGGTCCCAGTCTCCCCGACTCTCTTTCTCGATTATCAAGATCGTCGCCACGCTTGCTGCGGACATCCAGAACAGTATATAGGTGGAATTCAATAATAGAAGAAGGGAAAAAGTTTCAACTATGCTCATAAGAATAAAAGATAGTCCCACTCCGAGAAATCCGATTACGACAAACAATTTTCGCCTATTCCACCTATCGGAGAGTGCACCCCAGGTAAGGCTCGCCGCGATCCCGACTAAGTTTCCGGCCGCCGTCAATAGACCGATGTCACTAACTTCTCCTCCGAGATGCAGCACGTATAATGGGATCAAAATGGAGACCCCGCCGGCGGCAAGATTGGCGAGAGAGTAGGAGTAGTACCATCTATCCGAGCTAAATTTCTCTTCCAGTAATTTAAATATACTGTTTTCTTTATCCATAATCCTTTTGTTTAAATAGCTTCATTGAAGTTTCATTTGGTATGTCGTTAGCAACTCGCGACGGCCTTCGCAAGAATAAAACCACCGAGATTTATTTGGAAATTATAATACAATAAGTCTTTTTGACAATTCCAGTCAATTTTACCGTTCAAACCCTCGGAAGTATAATCCCACCAAATAGAAAAATCCCCTGTCGTTATGTTGTAGGCCAGAGTTCTGGCTGAGAGGAGTTGGTGAATTCAGGTTTGCCTTTGAAAAACTTAGAGCAAAAGTTAACCCCGATCATCTTCGCCAGGGGTACGTGCTCCCAGTACTTTAACGGATTCCCCGAGCGAGTCTTGAATATATAGCGTCTGAACGAGTATTACGATTACAATAGTCAGGGGAGAGGCCATAAGGACCCCCATGAATCCAAATAATACCCCTATAAGTATCTGAGCCGACAGTAAGACGGCAGGGGGGAGAAATATCGCTCTCTTCTGAATTAACGGAGTAAGTATTTGGTTTTCAATTTGCTGAAGAAGAACGTAAATAATCACCACGTACAGTACCATATATGGTCCCTCTATCAAAGCTATCAGCATTGCGGGAATAGCCGCTAGAGTCGGGCCAATAAAAGGGATAAAGGTTAGTAGGCCCGCGATTAATCCGAGGGTGGGAGCCAGAGGCAGGCCGATAATCCATAGACCCAAAACGGTAAGAACCCCCACCGCCGCCATGGCAACCGCCCGACCGATGAGCCACCAACGCAGGGCTCCTCCTATTAACGTTAGGATTTCCCTGATCCTGTCACGCCTTTCGGAAGGAAATAAGCTTAAAAATCCGTTAAGGTAAAGGTCCGGTTCGATAGCTAAATAAATTCCCAGAAAAAAGACCAGAACAACCCCTGCAGTAGCGCCCACTGCGGTAGTGAAAAATCCCGTAATATTACCCAACAGGCCCTTTCCCAGCGGAACCAGGTCCTGGGTAGAAGGCAACAAAGATAACAGGTCTCGCCCCCATCCATATTGATTGAGGTATGATTCAATAATCTTCATTGCCTCAGGGAGGCGGTTAATCAGGCGGGTGACCTGAGTCCCCAGGGCAGAACCCATTAGCCAGCTGAAGGCAACTAGAGAAACGATTAGCACTAGAGTTGTAAGGGCGAGAGACCACCCTCTTGGAAGCCCGGTTTTACGACGGATGAAATCCGTAAGCGCTGTTAAAAATATGGCAAACAGGATTCCACCGAAAATGATGAACAGGACGAAGATAACCTGCCGAAATAGGTA